>DATHVN010000185.1 GCA_035461305.1 Euzebyales bacterium
GACCTTGCTGGAGGGACTGGAGCAGGTCCTCCGGTTCTTCCACGGGATCACCGCGCCCCTGCCGGTGCTAGGCGCCGCCTCCTGGGGATGGGCGATCATCCTGCTCACGATCGCCGTGCGCCTCGTCCTCCTGCCGCTGGCGGTGAAGCAGACAAACTCGATGCGGGCGATGCAGCACCTTCAGCCCGAGATCAAGAAGCTGCAGGCCAAGCACAAGGTCGATCGGGGCCTGATGCGCAGCAACCCGGAGAAGTACAAAGAGGCGCGGCAGAAGCAGCAAGAGGCCGTGATGGCGCTGTACAAGGAGCACAACGTCAACCCGGCGTCGAGCTGCCTGCCGCTCGTCGCCCAGATGCCGATCTTCATCGCGCTGTTCAGCATGCTGCGCAGCCCGGACATCATCCCGGAACTCGTCAAGGCACCGTTCCCGATCGATGCCACCCTGCAGATGCCGGCCAACCAGGCGGGCATCATCGCGATCGGGATGCTGCTCGCGATGGGCGTCACGACCTTCGTGCAGCAGAAGCAGATGATGGGGCGTCAGGCGGTCGCCGCCGACGACCAGCAGATGCAGCAGCAGAAGATGATGCTGTACATCATGCCGGTCTTTCTGGTGTTCCTGGGGTTCAACCTGCCGGTCGGTGTGCTCGTCTACTGGGTCACCACCAACCTGCTGCAGATGGCGCAGCAGTGGTACATGCTCCGTGAGGTCGACCACGAGGCCTCCGGTGGCGGCAGGAGCACGTCGTCCGGATCAGGCTCCACGAGGGGAACGAAACGGTCCGGTGGCTCGAAGCCGACGACCAGAAGGCCGACGACCGGGAAGCCGCCAACGTCGAAGGGGAAGGGCGGCACGGGTCGCAGCGGCAGCCAGGGCAACGGCCACAAGCCGGGCGGCCCGGGTCGGCTCGGTCGCAAGAACGACGAGACGAGGGACAAGCGACGATGACGCGGATGGTTGAGAAGCGTGCGTCCACGGTCGAGGACGCCACGACGGCGGCGTTGGCGGAGCTTGGGGTCGGCCGGGACGCGGTGAAGGTCGAGGTCCTGAGCGAGGGCAGACGTGGGCTGTTCAGCGGCCGGAGCCGGGCACATGTGCGCGTGACGGTGCTGGATGCAGCCGCCAACAACGGAGAGACAACGGTGACAGAGACCGCTGTGCAGGACGCCGATGCGTCCGTCGAGGACACGACGGAGCGGGCCGTTGCCAAGGCTGCCGATGCGCCGGCCCACGAGGAGCCGGTCGTGACGACCGACGACGAGCCGGTCGTGACGACCGACGAGCCGCCCACCGTCACGACCGACGAGGCGGACGACGCCGACGCGGATGCGACGAATCGGCTGGCCGAGCTGAACGAGGAGGCGGATCTCGCCGCGGACTTCGTCGAGGGCCTCCTCGACATCCTGGAGCTCCCTGGCGACATCGAGATCGAGGTCGACGAGAGCCAGGCCTTCGTGAATGTCGTCGACGTTGGCAGTGGGCTGCTGATCGGCCGCCGCGGTGCGACCCTCGAGGCGCTGCAGGAGCTGGTCCGTGCCGCGACGCAACGACAGATCGAACGGCGGTCGCACGTTCGCATCGACATCGAGGGGTACCGGCAGCGGCAGCTCGAGAAGATGAAGGACCGGTGTCGGGACGGGATCGCGCAGGTGCGCGAGACAGGCGAGCCGTTCCGTCTCGAGCCGATGGACGCGTACGAACGCAAGATCATGCACGACCTGGTGGCGCGGACCGGTGGTGTCACCTCTGCGAGTGAAGGCACGGAACCCCGCCGACGTGTCGTCGTGTACGCAGAGGAAGAATGACAGCGGTGTAGTTCGCGCCCGTACCGTCCGACCGAGCGCCGCCGATCAGTCGTCTGTTGAGCCAGGTCCCGCCGAGGTTGGGGTCCGACGGCGCCGGTCCTCCAGTCGTTTGCGAAGCCAGGTCCCGCAACGTTTCACGTGAAACAGGAGGCGCAGACGATGAAACGGCGGGAACTCCCGGCGGGCCTGCAGTGCCGTGTGGTGACGCGACGGGGGTTCAGACCATCCGGCATCCTCGCGGTGCGGTGAGCTGAGGCCCAGCACGGTGGACTCCGGCAGTCGTCCACGACCGATCGAGCCGTCCTGGGCCGCGGAGCTTGCGCGTCTGATCGCGTCCGCCCCCGTCAACCTGGTCTCCCGAGCCGACCGAGGCGACGTCCAAGGGATCCACCTTGACGAGGCCATCGCTGTCACACGCCACCTGCACGTGCGCGACGGCGACCGATGGATGGATCTCGGGACAGGTGGTGGCCTGCCTGGCCTTGTCCTGGCCGCGGCGTACCCGCAGACATCGTGGACGCTCGTAGATGCACGTTCGAAGAAGATCGAGCTTGTGCGCCACTTCGCAGATGTGCTCGACCTGCCCAACGTGCAGGCACTGCACGCAAGGGCGGAGGATCTGGCGGCATCGGGTCACATCGGGATCTACAACGGCGTCGTCAGCCGCGCGGCCGGGTCCCTCGCGGCGACAGTTGTGCTGGCCCGTCCGTTCATCACCCGCGGCACGGTCATCGCCATCAGGGGACCGCGCGCGAGAGAAGATGTGGACGCATGCGCCACGATCTGTGCTGATCTCGGCCTTGTGGTCGATGCGGTGGAGGAGATAGGCGGTACGATCCGGCCGACCTGGTTGGTCCGGCTGCGTGGGCAGGGACCGGTGCCGGCGGACTTCCCCCGAACCCAACGTGCGCTGTTGCGTGCCACCCGTGGAGGATCGAGTGACGGCTCTGCCTGATGAGGACCGCTGGTACGGCTACTGGCGTGTCGACCAACGGTTTCACGTGAAACATCCCGACCGCAGCCGCACGACGCCGGCGTCGACCATCGTGGTCGCCAACCAGAAGGGCGGCGTCGGCAAGACGACGACCGCGGTGAGCGTGGCGTCGGCCCTCGCCCAGCAGTCGGTGCGGGTGCTGCTCGTGGACAGCGATCCACAGGCGAACTGCACATCGGGCGTGGGGATCCGTCTGCGACCCGATCAGCCGAGCATCTACGACGTGCTCAGCGACAACCTGCCTGCTGCGAAGGCGATCGAGCAGACCGACATCGCGAACCTCTGGCTGCTGCCATCATCGATCGACCTCGCAGGCGCTGAGATCGAGTTGGTCAGCGCGCTGAGCCGTGAGCAGCAACTCCGGCGCGCGCTCAATGACGTACGGCACCACTTCGACATCGTTATCGTCGACTGCCCACCAAGCCTCGGCCTACTGACCATCAATGCCCTGTCGGCCGCCGACGGGGTCGTCGTTCCGATCCAGTGCGAGTACTACGCGCTCGAAGGCCTGGGTGCACTTACGCGCAACGCCGAGCTGATTCGCCAAACGCTGAACCGTGATCTGAAGATCACCGGGTTCGCGCTGACGATGTATGACGGTCGGACCAAGCTGTCGCACGAGGTGGCCGAGGAGGTCCGGCGACACTTCGGTGATCTCGTGTTCCAGACGCGAATCCCGCGGTCGGTCCGCCTCGCGGAGGCACCGTCGTATGGCCAACCGATCACGGTGTTCGATCCCGGATCTCGCGGTGCGGTGGCGTACCATCGCCTCGCCAGTGAGGTGTGGGAGCGGGTGGTGTCCGCGGAAGCGGCGAGGAGCACCGGATGAGCCGGACCGGCGGACTTGGACGCGGACTCGAGGCGCTGATCCCGACGGCGACGGCCGAGCGGGGCGGACTGCGGACGATCTCTCTCGACACGATCGAGCCGAATCCACGGCAGCCACGTGAGGGATTCGACCAGCAGGGTCTGGCCGAGCTCGCGCAGTCGCTCCAGACTGTCGGCCTCCTCCAGCCCATCATCGTACGTGAACGGCCCGAGGGCCGGTACCAGATCATCGCGGGAGAGCGCCGGTTCCGCGCCGCACAGCTGGCCGGCTTCCGCGAGATCCGCGCCGTCGTGCGCCACACCGATGATGACCAGGTGCTCACCGAGGCCCTGGTCGAGAACATCCACCGCGTCGACCTGAACGCGCTGGAGGAGGCTGCGGCGTACCAGCAGCTGCTCGACGACTTCGCGTTCACCCACGAGCAGCTTGCCGCGCGGCTGGGCAAGTCCCGCTCGGCCATCACGAACACGATCCGCCTGCTCAGCCTCGGCGTCGAGTTGCAGCAGCAGGTCGCGTCCGGTGCGCTCACGCCCGGCCACGCGCGTGCCCTGCTGGCCATCGATGACGCCGCGATCCAGGGTGAGGTCGCAGACCGCGTCATCGCCGACGGGCTATCGGTGCGCGCGACGGAGCGGCTGATTCGCACACTGGTCGAGCAGCGTGACGCGCCCGTGCCGACACAGGAGGCCGCGCCGACGCCCTACTTCGGCCTGCAGCAGCGCCTGTCTGACGTCTTCGCCACGAAGGTGCGCATCACGGGGACCGCCAAGCGGGGCCAGGTCGTGATCGACTTCTCGGGACAAGACGACCTTCAGCGGCTGCTCGGGATGCTCGAGGGTGGGGTGGGCGCCGGTCTGGCGCAGGAACAGCCGCTGTAGCCGCCTGCCGCTCAACGTCGGGAACCCGCTCCGCTGGCGCGTGCGAGCTCGATCAGCTGCTCACACAACGCCTCGAACGGCAGGCCTGCGGCACGGGCGGCGAGCGGGAGCAGCGATGTCTCCGTCAGGCCAGGACACGTGTCGACCTCGAGGACCCACGGCTGGCCCTGGTCGTCGACCATGAGGTCAGCGCGCATGACGTGACGGCAGCCCAGGACGTCCCATGCACCGCGTGCTGCCGCGGCGCAGGCCCGTGCGACGTGGGCGTCGAGTCGGGCCGGGACGTGGAACTCGGTCGCCCCGTGGGTGTAGCGCGCGGCGAAGTCATAGGTGCCCTCCTTGGCATGGATCTCAACAGCAGGCAGCGCCATGCCGTCGACGATCGAGACCGCGATCTCGGTGCCCCTGACGACCTGCTCGAGGAGCACCGCCGAGTGGTAGTGGAACGCCGCCATGACCGCAGCGGCGAGGTCCTCCCGGCGCTCGACCCGGCGGACCCCGAGTGACGCGCCGCCCTGCACCGGCTTGACCATGAGGGGGAAGGCCAGTCGTGATGCGATGCGGTCCAGCGCCTGTCCGGCGCCGTACTCGCGGACCGCGTCCGTGCTCAGCACGTGCCAGTCGGGGGTGGTGACGCCGTGCCGCCGCAACATGCCCTTGCTGACGCTCTTGTCCCAGGCAAGCGCGGACGAGGTCGCACGCGACCCCGTATAGGCCAGGTCGAGCAGGTCGAGCAGCCGCTGGATGCTGCCGTCTTCGCCCACCTGGCCGTGGAGGGCCAGGAAGACGACGTCGATCGGCTGCTCGGTCAGGGTGCCGACGAGGCCGGTGTCGAGATCAAGGGTGATGACGTCGTGCCCACGGTCACGCAACGCCTCGGTGACGCGCTTGCCGGAGCTCAGGCTGACCTCGCGCTCGAAGCTGGTACCACCCGACAGCACCGCGATCGTCATGAGCGGCTCCCCCAGCCCGCGTGGTCGTACATCGCGGCGCGCAGCGCGACCTGCTCCCGGACGACGCGCGCGAGCCGGCGGACCCCCTCACGTATCCGTTCGCTGGTCGGGAAGCAGAACGACAGGCGCATCTCGCGCTCACCGGAGCCGTCCGCGTAGAACGCGCGGCCTGGGACGTAGGCGACGCGGGCCTGCAGGGCGCTCGGGAGCAGTTCCTTGCTGTCCATGCCATCGGGCAGGCGCAGCCACACGAAGAACCCGCCTGTGGGCAGGCTCCAGGTGCACATGCCCTCGAGTTGGCGTGCGAGCTCCTCGAGCATCGCGTCACACCGCTCGCGGTAGAGCTCCCGGAACTTCTCCACCTGTTCGAGCCAGGGCTGCGTGGCCAGCCAGCGCTCCGCGACGTACTGCGTGAGGTTCGACTGGCTGAGGTCTGCGGTCTCCTTGAGCAGGGTGAGCTTGCGCCTGACCGGCGCCGGTGCGACGGCCCAGCCGATGCGGATGCCCGGCGAGAAGATCTTCGACAGGGTCCCCAGGTAGATGACCCGCTCCGGTGCCATCGTGTGCAGGGCTGGCAGCTGCTCGCCCTTGAAGTCCAGCAGGCCGTAGGGGTTGTCCTCCACGAGCAGAAGATCGTGACGCTCCGCGCGCTCGATCAGCGCCTCGCGCCGGGTCGCTGACATCGAGACGCCGGCCGGGTTCTGGTGGTTCGGCACCGTGTAGAGGAACTTGGCCGACCGCCCGGCCGCGGCAAGGGCCGCCATGGTTTCGTCGAGCGCTTCCGGGATGAGGCCGTGCTCGTCCATATTGACGTGGATCACGTGACCTTGATACGCTGAAAATGCACCTAATGCACCGACATATGCGGGACCTTCCGCCAGCACGATGTCTCCTGGGTTGCAGAACAGCCGACTGAGGAGATCCAGTGCCTGCTGGCCGCCGTTGGTGACCACGATGTCGTCGGGGTGGGCTTTGACGTGCTCGGCGGCCATGACATCGACGAGCCGCTCCCGGAGCTCGTCGAGTCCCTGTCCGCCACCGTACTGCAGGGCGGTCGGACCGGCGTCACGCAGGACGGCGGTGGTGACCTCGGTCACGGCGGCGTTGTCCAGCGCCGCGGTGTAGGGCATACCGCCGGCGAGCGACACGATCTCGGGACGTGTCGCCACGGCGAACAGGGCGCGGATCTCGGACGCCGTCATGCCGCGTGCGCGGCGTGCGTACCGCTCCTGGTACGGGTCGAGTTGGACCTCGGTCATGTGATCGCCTCAGCGCCTCGTGAGCTGTTGGCGATGGAGCTTATCGGGTGAGCCGTCCGTCCGCCGTCCGCCCGCGCCATGGCCCGGCGCCGTCGCGATGCGTGGAAGTACACTGCGCACTGCGACCGTCCTGCCGGCGGACGCGTACGACGAATCCCCAGAGGTGGCCAAGTGCGCGAAGGTCGACCAGTCGACGCGGGCGACGTCGTCGACGTCGGACCGACGCCCGTCACGCGTGCCGTCATCGGTCTGGCCGTGGGGCTGGTCATCGGTGCCCTGTTGGCACTGCTGCTGCCGCGTGGTGGCTTCCGGCGCCGGTGAGCGACCGCATTCGCCCGCTGACGAGCGAGCTGATCGAGCACCTTCCCGAGCCGTGTCGCACGTGCCTGTTCTGGGAGTTGGCCGACGCGCCACGCGGGCCCCAGCCGGACCGCGCCGCCGAGGTCGCCGAGGCCAAGCTGCTGTACCACCGCGCGGTCGAGCTCGACTGGGGCCCGCCCGGCCTGCTGGTCCGCTCTGACGACCGTACCCTGGCCTTCGCGACATTCGTGCCGGCCGAGCAGGCGCACCGGACACGCCGCCTCGGGTCCGTGCCCAGCGATGACGCGCTGGTGCTGACCACGATGTGGGTCGATCCTGACGTGCGCGGCACCGGCATCGCGTCCGCCCTGCTGCACCGGGTGCTCAGGCAGGCCCACGACATGGGTCTGCGCGCGGTCGAGGCGACCGCGATACGCGGCGGCGACGGTCCGTGCCTGCTGCCCGAGGCGTTCCTGCTGGCGAACGGCTTCGTCGTCCACCACCAGCACGTCCGGCACCCACTGCTGCGCCTCGACCTGCGCCAGACTGTCCGCTGGCAGGACGCGATCGAGCAAGCACTGAGGGGCGTGCGCATCGTGCTGGGTCGGCGTGACCGGCGGACCGCGCCGTCGGCCTCCTGAGGAGGCGTGAGGGCGCGTCAGCCGACGGTAACGGGCAATGGTGCCACGAAGAAGCGGGCCACACCCGTCAGCAGCGCCTCGGCGATGGTCGCCTGCAACGACGTATCCGTCAGCCGTGCCTCGTCCTCCGGTGAGCTGAGGAACCCGGGCTCGACGATTACGGCCGGCATCCGGGTCTCGCGCAGGATCGCCCACGTCATCGGATGGACCCGGCAGTCGGGAACCCAGTCGTGTGTCACCAGCTCGTCGAGCAGCGCGGTCGCCAGCCGCTGCCCCGACTCCGAGACGAACTGCTGGGTGCCGAAGTAGTAGGTGGCGGCTCCGCGGGCCGACGGGTTGCCAAGCGAGTTCGTGCTGATCGAGATGACCGCGTCGACGTCGAGCTCGTTGGCGAGTCGTGCACGCTCGCTTCCCGAGGGTGACGTGGTCGGCCCGCGTGACAGGAACGCGCTGGCACCCGTCGCGTTCAGGCGGGCGGCCAGCTGGCTGGCGATCGCCCAGGTCACGTCCGCCTCCACCGTGCCGGCCGGCCCGGTCGCTCCGGGATCGGCGGGGCCGCGCGCGGGGTCGATCAGCAACCTGCGGCTGGTCAGGCTCTGCCCGATCCACTCGCGCAGCCGCTCCCGCTGGCGAGCGCGCACGCCGGCGCCCGCGCGCTGGTGGTCGCGCCGCAGGCGCCGGAGCTGCTGGACCGTCGCGGGGCCCACCCGGCCGTCGACCGCCAGGCCCATGTTGCGCTGGAACTCCTCGACGGCCGCCTGGGTCGCACGGCCGAAGATACCGTCCTCGTTGCCGGCATCGAAGCCCAGCTGGTTCAGCCGCAGCTGGAGGTCCACGACGTCGTCGCCTCGCAGCGGCACGCGCGTCCGCAGCAGCAGGCGGTCACCCAGCGAATAGCCGGCCTCGACGAGGACCCGCCACGTCTCCTGGCTCACGATGCCGTCCGCAGGCAGGCCGCGCAGGCGCTGAAACTGACGAACGGCCTGTTCGGTCGGCTGATCGAACAAGCCGTTGACAGTCACATCGTGGGTGCGGATCCGCTGGAGCCGGCGCTGCAAGTCGGCCACCTCCGGACCATCGGCGCCGCGCCGAAGTCGTGAATCTGCGTCCATCGGACTCGACGTTACCGCCTCGATGGCGGGCGCGTCGACGTCTGCGGGAACGCACCAGCCCGGCGGGTCAGATGAACTCGGAGACCTCGCTCACGAGCTGCGCCTTGCCGCGGGCGCCGACGATGCGCTTGCGCTCGTCGCCCTCGGCGAAGACCATCAGCGTCGGGATCGACATGACGCGGTAGCGACGCGCGATGTCGGGGTTGTCGTCGACGTTGAGCTTGACGACCTTCAAGCTTTCGGCGTGCTCGGCGGCGACCTCGTCGACGATCGGGCTCACCATCCGGCAGGGACCGCACCATTCCGCCCAGAAGTCCACCAGTACCGGCTTGTTCGAGTGCAGGACCTCGGTGTCCCAGCTGGTATCGGTCACGGCTCTGGTGTTGCTCAATCTTCTGCCTTTCGGTCATCGTGGTGTGCAGATCTCGCGGTCTGTCCAACGGTGTGCCGGGCGAGGATATTCCTGTTCGCACGTCCCGCACACCGTCGCTGGGTGTTGTCCGATCAGCGCACGGACGTGGCGCGGCGCCGGCGTGCGCCTCACCAGTTGTGTGCGTCGATCCCCAGCCAGTGCTCGGCGTCGATCGCGGCCTTGCAGCCCATGCCGGCGGCCGTGACGGCCTGACGGTAGGTGTGGTCCACCACATCGCCCGCCGCGAACACCCCCGCTGCGCTGGTGCGCGTGCTCGGCGGATCGACGATGATGTAGCCTTGGTCGTCGAGCTCGAGCTGACCGGTGAACAGCCCCGTCTCCGGGTCGTGGCCGATCGCGACGAACAGGCCGTCGGTGGGCAGCTCCCTGTTCTCGCCGGTGACGGTGTCGGTCAGCTCCACCGCGGTCACCTTGTCGTCGCCGCGCACGTCGGTGACGACCGCGTTCCAGATGAAGTCGATCTTGTCGTTCGCGAACGCGCGATCCTGCATCACCTGGGAGGCGCGGAGCTGGTCGCGGCGGTGGACGACCGTGACCGAGCTGGCGAACTTGGTGAGGAACGTGGCCTCCTCCATCGCGGAGTCACCGCCGCCCACGACCACGAGCTTGAGGTCGCGGAAGAAGAAACCGTCGCAGGTTGCGCAGCTCGACACGCCCTTGCCGATCAACCGCTGCTCGTTGGGCAGGTCGAGCCAGCGGGCCTTCGCCCCTGTCGAGACGATGACGGAACGCGCCCGGTGGGTGTCGCCGCCGACCTTGACATCGAACGGCGACCCGTTGGTGAGGTCGACCTGGTCGACGTCCTGCGACACGAACGTCGCTCCGAAGCGCTCGGCCTGCTTGCGCATGTCTGCCATGAGGGCCGGGCCCATCACGCCGTCGGGAAAGCCCGGGTAGTTCTCTACATCGGTGGTCAGCATGAGCTGGCCACCCGCGGCGCGGCCCTCGATCATGAGGGGTTGCAGCGCCGCCCGCGCGGTGTACAGCGCGGCGGTCAGCCCTGCCGGCCCGGATCCGATGATGATGACGTCGTGCACCACGTCGTCGCTCATGTCAGTGCTGTCCTGTCAGTGCGTGTGCTGTGGGCATCAACCACCCCTGGCAACGCGGCGGTCGGTGCAGGATATTCCGGTCCTCCGTCGGCCTCGGGGGTGCGCGTCGCGACCCCGGGCCGCGCTCCTAGACTGGTGACGTGACCGAGATCGTGCAGACGTGCGTCAACCATCCTGACACCGAGACCAGGATCGCGTGCTCATCGTGCGGCGACCCGATCTGCACGCGCTGCATGCGGACGGCGGCGGTCGGCCAGAAGTGCCCGCGGTGCGCCAGGTCCCCGCGATCCGCGCGTGCGTTCGGCAAGCCCCAGCACTACGTCCGGGCGGTCGGAGGCGGGCTGCTGGCCGCCGTGGTCGGCGGCGTCGTCTACGCGCAGCTCGTCGCGACTGTGCGCTTCGGATCCCTGATCCTGGCAGGCGTGCTCGGCTTCCTCATCGGCCGGGTGGTCAAGTGGGGTGCGCGCGGACAGACCCAGCAGCCGTTCCTTACCATCGCGATGGGGCTCGCCGGGCTCGCCGTGGCGGTCGCGTTCCTGCTCGGTGCCGGCACGCTGCTGCCGCTGCGCAGCCTTGCGATCCTCGCGTATCCGGTCGCGATCTGGCTGGCCATGCGGGGCCTGCAGAGCTGACGCGCTCGACCGGCCGTGTCCCGCGGCTCGCCCGGGCACGACCCCACCGACCGCGACCGTGACCCGTCGCCGCGCGTTCGCTAGGGCTGCACGGCGATCGTGCGGATCGCGGCACACGTCCGTGGGTCGAGCAGCACGATCTGTGGGCTCGCACCCCGGACCATGACGGCAAGCGCCACGCGGCCGTCTTCGTCGACCAGGTCGACCGTCGCGGCCCTGAGCTCGCCCACGCACAGCCGGGCTGTCGGCAACCCGGCCTGATCGCGCAGTAGCCGCTCGCGCGCACGCAGGTTCCCGGGCGGATCGGCGCGCAACCGCTCCGCACGCGCAGCGATCTCTGCGTCACCCTCGACCCTGGCGACCGCCTGCTCGTCGGTGCGGGTGTCGTCGCCACGTACCGGTTCGCTGGCAGCGCCCTCGGCGGTCATGGCACCGGCGCCGCCACCAGCGGCGCGACCCGCAGCCTCGTCTGGCGCAGCCGCCTGCGGCTCCTCGGCCCCCGCGCCCGCCTGGTCCTCGAGCGAGACCTCACCACCCGCGGACTCCTCGGTGCCACCGCTGCCGAGCTGGCCGAGCACGGCGGCCGTGCCCAGCACGGTGACCAGGACGATGGCGGCGGCGGTGGCCAGGACCGGCATCGCCCGCACCGACCAGCGACGAGGACGCCGAACCTCGGTCGTCACGTCGTGCTCGTCCGTATCAGGTCCCGCGCGCTCGGTCTGCAGCCGCTCGCGCAGCCGCGCACGGACATCGGCCGGCGCGGTCACCTCGTCGAGGCGCTGCAGCCGCGCCCGTGTCGCCGCGAGGGCGTCGAGGCGTGCCGCGAGCGCATCGTCCGAGGCCAGACGGCGCTCGATGCGGGCCGTGGTCACCTCGTCGGTGTCGCCGTCGAGGTAGGCGGCGAGCAGCGCGCCCTCGTCGCGGGCGTCGGGTCCGGTGGAGCTGTCGTCACGCATTGGCAGTCAGTCCTGCACAGTTGGAGGGTGATCGACGTCCCGTTGGTTCCGAACGGGTTCAAGAAGTTCGGCGAGGCGCGCGTGACCGCGGTGCACGCGCGACTTGGCGGTGCCGACAGCGACCTCCTGCGCGTGCGCGATGTCCGCATAGCTGGCGCCGACGACGTCGCGCAGCAGGACGGCATGGCGCTGGTCGGGATCAAGCTCTCCCAGTGCGTCCAGCAGATCCGGGCGCAGCTCCGCCGCGGCGAGGCGGTCGACGGTCGCCTGGTCGGAACCCTCCGGGCGCGTGCCTCCACGGTCGTCGTCCAGCGGCACGGTGCGCGGCTGCCGCGCGCGACGTCGGGCCAGGTCGTGGCACGCGTTCATGGTCACCCTGTACAGCCAGGTGGACAGCGCGGCGCGTCCGCGGAAGCTCGCCAGCCCGCGGTGGCACGCCAGGAAGGCGGCCTGGAATGCGTCCTCCGCGTCGTGGGGGTCGCGGAAGTAGCGCAGGCAGATCGCATAGACGTGGTCGGCGTGACGGTCGACGATCGCGTCGAACGCCGCATCGTCGCCCGCCAGCGCGCGGGCGACGAGCTCGTGGTCGGCCGTCATGGTCTGGGGTCCGTCTCACAGGTCCACCCGGGATTCGGCTCTGTCTGCGTCCCGGTTCGCGTCGTTGCGACTCGCACACGTGCAACCCGGGCATGCGGCGCTCGCCGCGCCCTGCGAGCTGAGCGCAGCTCCACCCTCGGTGCACGACCGGATCGCAGGACAGACCCCTACCGGCCGCCGCTCCTCACGAGCGGATCCCCTCGATCGAGACCTCGGAGAACGCGGCGCTGTAGCCGCGGTCGTAGTCGACAAGCGGCGCGATGAGCCAGATCATCAGGTACCGCGTCTCGATCTGCTCCTTCTCGAACGTGATCACGGGCCGCCTGTCGGAGCGGCGCACGGAGCCGACGGTGCGCCACTCGTCGGGCGCTGCCGTCCTGTCGTCGGACACCCGGATGTCGTAGCTGATGCCGGGGCTGGGTGTCTCGAGCGTCAGCGCGGTCGGCTGGACCTTCTCGCCGAGGTCGATGATGATGCCCAGCCCGTCCTTGAGGTTGCCGAAGTCGGGTGAGCTGTAGGAGTCGGTGCGCCAGCGCGTCTCGGGGTCGCGGTCCATCATGTCGCCGAGCAGGTCGTCGTGCTCGGTCGGTGGCAGGCCCTCGGGGTCGACGGTCGACAGGTCCTGGATCGCCAGCTGCTGTGGTGCGACCGCCGCCGGGGTCGCCTCGTTGCCACTCACGATCAGCGAGGGCACGCCGCGGATCTCGAACACGCCGGTCGCCACGCCGACGGCGATCAGCAGCGCCGACACCACCAGCAGACCCAGCGCTGACGCGAGCCACCGACCCTCGCTGCGCAGGAACGACCGGCTGTTGATGGGCTGCGAGACGTACGCGGCCTCGTCGGCGTCCGGGAGCGTCTCGCCCCGCACGAGCATCTGGGTCGTCTCGGTCAGGACTTCGTCGTCGCGTGCCCACGGCTCGAGTGCCTCGGCGAACGCGCGGCAGTTCGGATGGCGGTCCGACGGGTCGCGGGCGAGCGCCCGCATGACGACGTCGTCGAGCTCCTTGGGCATGTCGGCACGCAGCGCACGCAGCGGCAGCGGCTCGTGGTCCAGCCGTTGTGCGGCGATCGCCACCGTCGACGAGGCGGAGAACGGCTGCTGGCCGCTCAGCGCCTCGTAGAGGACGCAGCCCAGGGAGTACTGGTCGGCGCGGCCGTCCACGGGCCTGTCCTCGACCTGCTCCGGCGCCACGTAGGCGGCCGTGCCGAGCACCATGCCGGTCTTGGTGAGCTCGCTGCGGGAGTGCTCGACCTTGACGATGCCGAAGTCGCCCATCTTCACCGCGCCCTCCTGCCCCAGCAGGATGTTGGCGGGCTTCACGTCGCGGTGGACCAGGCCCCGCTCGTGGGCGAAGTCGAGGGCGAAGGCGACGCGCATGCCGACGCTGGCGGCGAGGCCCGGGTCGAGCCGGCCGTACTGCACCATGACCTCGCGCAGGGTCACCCCCTGGACGAACTCCATGACGAGGTAGACCCAGTCGCCGTCGCGTCCCGTGTCGTAGATGCCGACGATCCCCGGGTGGGCGAGCTTGGCCGCCGCGACCGCCTCGCGCCGGAAACGCTCGCGGAAGTCGCGGTCGTTCGACAGGTGCTTGTGCAGGAGCTTGACCGCGACGGTGCGCGCCAGCTTCTCGTCGTGTGCCCGCCACACGGTGGCCATGCCACCGATCGCGATGCGTTCCTCGAGCAGGTAGCGGTCGCTGAGCACCCTCGGTGGGAGCGAGGGGTCAGGCTCCGGACCTCCACCGGTGAGGACACCGGTGCGCTCGACGTCGTCGCTCATGTCACCGCACGTACCTGACGTGCGGGCGACGGGCCGGGCTCCAGGGGGTCGTGGAACGCACCGCCCCTGAGTGGTTCGGGCCTCGACCCTTGCTGAACGCCCGACTCCATTCGGTTGCTCACTCCAGAACGCCGGACCCGTGAGGGCTGAACCAGTGACCGAGTGTACTTCGCCCCTCAGCGGTGCAAAGACCGTCCTGGTCTGCGCGACCCCGTTCGTCCCGTGCGACCAGCACCTGCGCGGCGATGCGCCGGAGCGATCTGCCGTCGCCCTGGGTCGCGTCGGTGGGTCACAGCCCGGTCGGGTCGAGCGGCGCGCGCTGGGTGATGAACGACCGCGCTGACGTCGAAGGCCATGAGGGTGAGGAGGACGATGAAGATCCTCATGCGCGCGGCGATGGTGAGCCGTGCGGCGCCCCGCTCGCTCGCGAGGTTCATGGTCGACTCCACACGCGGTCCGTGGGATGGTGGAGCGCCTGTCGGCCGTGTGGGCGGGCGCCTCAGCGCAGGCGCATGGGCCGGGGCGGCGAGCCGTCCCACCGGTGCCGGTCAGCGGCGCAGCACCCGCCCCAGCTGCGCGATCTCGGGCAGGCGCAGCGCGGTTGCGACGGCCACGTAGGTCAGACCGACCGCGGCAGCGGTCAGCAGGAGCAGCACGAGCAGTGGCTGTGCTCCGAGAACGACGCGCACGACGATGCCGGCGATCGCCGCCGTCGTGCCCGCGGTGCCGGTGCGGAGCATCCAACCGCCGCCGACCCTCACGCGGATGTCGGCGACGCGCGCGAGGTGACGGCGGAGCAGGCCGTACTCCAGCCAGGACGTCATGCCCGCCGCGAGCGTGAGCCCCACCGCGCCGAGCCGCAGGAACGTGGTCTGGTCGGTCGCCCGCGCGTCGATCGGCAGCGGGGCGAAGGCCGGCAGCGACCCTCGCACGACGACGCCGGCATTGGTCAGCGCGAGACGGTCGAACTGGAGCATCAGTACCGCGCCGAGCGCCGCAGCTACCACGACGCGGACGATGGCGTACCGGGTGGGCGACCTCGTGTCGCCGGCCGCGTAGAGCGCCGATTGGAGCAGGCGTGACGACGTGTTCGACAGGAGGCCCACCGTGGAGCCCAGCAGCACGAGCCAGACCTGCTGCGCGGCGAGCGGCGTCAGGACGGTGGCGTAGACCAGGTCGCCGAGCACGACGAATGCGGCGATCGTCGGTATCACGTAGAACGCGATGCGGGCGAGCATCGGGTGCAGCCGCCCTGCGACCCTCCCATTCTCGGCCTCCTGCAGGGACGACAGGGCGGGCAGCTCCGAGGCCGCCACGCTCATCCCGAACAGGCTGACCGGCAGCAGCGCGAGCCGTGTCGCGTACTCGACGGCGGCTACGGCGCCGGCGGCCAGCAGGCTCGCAAGCGCGATGTCGACGTAGATCATCAGTTGCACGACACCGCGCCCGGTCACGACCGGCCAGAACGACCGCAGGGTTCTGCGGACCCCGGAGCGGCTCGTGTCCAGCGAGATCCGCAGAGCGGGGTTGGAGCGCACGACGGCAGGGACCTGGACGGCGAACTGCAGCAGGCCACCGACGAGCGCACCCCAGGCCAGCGCGATCGCCAGCTGCGCCAGCTCGGCGTCGGACGCCTCCGTCGAGGCGATGCCGCCATCGAGCAGGACAGCGGCGGCGGCGACGAGGACGGCGATCTGGGTGACGTTCCAGATCACCGGCGCCACGTAGGACAGAAAGAACCTGCGGTGGCTGTTGAGCACGCCGAGGCACCACGCCGACAGCACCAGGAACCCGACGCCGGGGAACAGGATCCGGGTCAGGGTGACCGTGAGCTCCAGACGCTGGCCGGTGAAGCCGATGGCGACGAGACGCGTGATCGGCTCCGCCAACGCGACACCCAGCAGCGCGAGGAGACCGGTCAACGCCGTCAGCAGACCCGCGATCGCGCCGGCGACGAGACCGGCCTCCTCGTAGCGGCGCTGCGCGAGCAGGCGGCTGTAGACCGGGATGAACGAGGCTGACAGCACCCCTTCACCCAGAAGGTTCTGGAGCAGGTTCGGGATGCGCATCGCGGCCTGCAACGCGTCGGCGACCGGGCTGACGCCGAAGTACCTGGCGACCGCGGCGGTGCGCGCGAGCCCGCTCACCCGCGACAGGAGGATGCCGGCGGCGACGAGTGCAGAGTTCCGCGAGGAACTGGGATCGTCCGGGAGCTCGGTCTCGAGGGTGTGCTCTGGACGGTTCACGCGCGAAGACCGGTGGCGGTGGGGCTGTGGGACAGCACGTCGCTCGTCGGGGGTGTGAAGTGAGGTCGGACGGACATGTCGGCCAAGGATAATTCGGCCGCGACAACCCCTCCGGTAGCCGGTACATGGCCGACGACACACAGCGACCGTGACCGACGGCGTGAGGGACCATTCTGCCGGAGCTGAACGACCACCTGTGACTGACGCCAAGTGGTGCGGGTCGGCCCCGCACCCTGAAGGCGGGCCGCGTACATCAGGGGTGTCGGGCGCACTCCAAGGGGGGTGGAGGCGTTGCCCGCCTGACGCCGGCCGGCGGCGTTCCTCGCGGAGATCCTGTCCCACAACCAGCGTGAGGCCCACGAACGCGGCAGGTAGGCCCACTTCGCGTACGCGGTCGCCGGGCTGGGGCGGGCGAGAGCGCTTCGGATGTCGGCGCTGCACACCACCGATGCCGCGCAGGCCGACAAGACCGATTTGCTGCCGGACGCCATCGCGGAGGGCGGGTACTCCGGCATGCAGAGTTCGACCAGCACCGGCTCCAGCTGTACCAAGACGGCGTCGACTGTGGAGGCCGCCCTCGACGCGGCGTCGAGCCCTCACGACTTCAGCGTCATGATGCACGGCGTCCCCCGCGCTCCCGCGTCCGCGCGCTCTCCACCGCGGGCTGACGAGACACCCGGGGGGTGCCGCCCGCGATCCCGACGTCGGCCGCGCTCCTCGTCGTCGGGCGCCGCACCGCCGCGCACTAGCATGGCCCGACGATGCCCGACACCGACATCCAGCAGCGTCAGCTCGCTGAGCTCGTCGCGATCTACCCCGCGGCCGACGAGCTCGCCGAACGCTTCGCCGCGGCCGGCCACGAGCTGTACCTCGTGGGCGGCACCGTGCGGGACACGCTGCTGCACGGGCGCGCCGACGGCGACCTGGACCTGGCGACCACGGCGCGCCCGGCCGAGACGGAGCGCCTGCTGCAGGGCTGGGTGGATCACCTGTGGCTGACCGGCGCGCGGTTCGGCACGGTCAGCGCGACGAGGGGCGACGACACGTTCGAGGTGACGACGCTGCGGTCCGACCGCTACGAGCCGGGATCGCGACACCCGGACGTGTCGTTCGGCGACGACATCGAGACGGACCTGTCTCGCCGAGACTTCACGTGCAACGCCATGGCCGTGGACCTGCGGCGGCGCGCGTTCGTCGATCCGTTCGGTGGACTCGCCGACCTGCACCGGCGTGTGCTGCGTACGCCGCTGCCCGCCGAGACCAGCTTCGGCGACGACCCCCTGCGCATGGTCCGCCTGGCACGGTTCGCCGCGGTGCTCGACGCCGTGGTCGATGACGACGCACGACGGGCGGCGACGACCATGGCGGGCGAGCTGGCGATCATCAGCCGCGAGCGCATCCGCGTTGAGCTCAGCAAGCTGATCGTCGCGCCGGCCGTTACCCGTGGGCTGGACCTGCTGTGCGACACGGGGCTGGCCGACCAGTTTCTGCCGGAGCTGCCGGCGCTGAAGATGCAGCGCGATCCGGCGCACCACCACAAGGACGTCTACGTCCACACGCTGGCGGTCGTGGAGGGCTGCCCCGCCGACGACCTGGTCCTGCGGCTCGCCGGCCTGCTGCACGACATCGGTAAGCCCGCGACCCGTCGCTTCGAGTCGGGGGGCCGGGTCACCTTCCATCACCACGAGGTGGTGGGTGCGCGCATGGCCCGTGCGCGACTGACCGAGCTGCGCTACCCGAAGAAGGTGGTCGAGCAGGTCGCGCAGCTGGTGGCGCTCCACCTGCGGTTCCACGGCTACCGCGACCAGGGCTGGACCGACTCGGCGGTGCGCCGGTACGTGCGGGATGCGGGGACGCCCGAGCAACTCCGGCGCCTGAACCTGCTGACCCGTGCCGACGTGACGACGCAGAACCAGCGCAGGACCCGAGCGCTGCAGCGGGCGATGGACGAGCTCGAGGAGCGGATCGAGCAGCTCCAGCGCGAGGAGGAGCTCGCAGCGATCCGGCCGCCGTTGGACGGCCACCAGATCATGGAGCATCTCGGCATCGGCCCCGGCCCCAAGGTGGGGCGGGCCTACCGCCACCTACTGGAGGCCCGCATCGCCGACGGGCCGATGACGGCCGACGAGGGCTACGCGCTGCTCGACGCGTGGGCTGCCGAGCAGGAGGACTGACCCGTTCCCGGCGTGGACCGCGTGGCCCGCGGTTGAGCGGAAGGCGGTCTGGACCAGCTGCTCGCCCGGCGTCGGCTGCGGCGCGCCGAGGAGGTAGCCCTGCCCGAAGGCGATCGTCCAGCGCGCGCAGCTGTCGAGCTGCTCGGCGGTCTCGACGCTCTCGGCGATCAGGCAGGCACCCCCGTCCGCCACGCGAAGTGCTGGAGGCCGGCGACCAGCGCCCGGCGCACTGGGTCGGTGGCGATGCCGTCGACCCACCTGCGGCCCAGCTTCGTGAACGGCGGCCGGAGGGCGAGCACACGGGTGAGACCGGCGTAGCCGGACCCGGCGTCGTCGACCGACAACAGCCGCACCGTTGAGCCCAGTGCGTCGACGGCCTGACGGACCCGCGGGTAGTCATCGATCCAGTCGGATCTCGCGAGGATGTCGCCGCCGATCAGTATCCACGGCGCGTCGTTGCCGCGGAGGGCGAGCGGGATGATCGTGCCGTCGCCGATGATCGCGTACACCCCGACACCGTCGTGGCCCGGCAGCTGGGCGAGGCGTGAGCAGACCAGGTCGAGGTCTCCGACGGCGAGTGCGACGGCCGGCCGCGCGTCAGCGCGCTGAGGATCTGGTTGCGCTCCCACATGCGGTCGCCCGGGATGCTCGGCCACCCGGCGTGGTGTCAGCCGCGGGCCGCGCGGATCGCGGCGACCACGTCGTCGACCGCCGTGCCCTGCGTCAGCGCCTCGAGCGTGAGCGGCACGGGGCCGTCGGGGCCCGGTGTGGCCAGCGGCAGCCGCCAGTTGGGGTACTGGTCGACGGTGCCGGGCACGTTCGGCTGCCGCGGATCGCCGACCCCGTCCCACAGCGCCGCGGCCACCAGCGCCGATGGCGTCGAGGCCAGGAAGCGGTGCATCGCGACCACCCTCGCACGGACGTCCGTGGCGTCGTCCGCCAGGACGTCGTGCGCGCGGAACAGCGCCAGCATCGAGGCCTTGTCGTCGGCAAGGCGTCGCTGGGCGTCCGCGAGCGGCTCGGACAGCAGCCCCAGCTCGTGTCGGACACGCAGCGCGGATCCGTCCCACCATCCGGTCGCCGTCGGCAGGTCGTGTGTGGTCACCGACGCCAACGCCGACCTGGGGTACCGGGCGGCGTCGCGGCGCCCGTGGGTCGTCGTGTCGTCGCCCTCGAACCACAGCACCGCGCTGCCGGCGACCCCGCGGCGGCGCAGTAGCCCCCGGATGCGGTCGTCGACCGTGCCCAGGTCCTCGCCGATCACGATCGCTCCTGCGCGGTGGGCCTCGAGCACGAGCACCGCGAACAGCTCGTCGGCGGGATAGCCGACGTAGGTGCCCTCGACCGGTCCGGTGTCCTCGGGGATCCAGAACAGTCGGGAGAACCCGAGGATGTGATCAATGCGGAGCCCGCCGCCGACCGCGAGCGACGCCGACAGCACCTCTCGCTGCGTGCGATATCCTGCGGCGCGCATCGCACCTGGCAGCGGGGGCGGCTGACCCCAGTCCTGGCCCTGGTGGTTGAAGGCGTCCGGCGGGGCGCCGACGCGCATGGACCTGGCGAACTCGTCGGGCAGTGACCACACGTCGGCACCACCCGGCGCGACCCCCACGGCCAGGTCGTGCACGATGCCGATGTCCATGCCGGCGGCCGTCGCGCGGTCCTGAGCGTCCCGCAGCTGGCGGGCGCACAGCAGCTGCAGCCAGGCATGGAACCCCACGACGCCGTCGTGCTCGCCGGCCCACGCCGCGACGGCGTCGGACCGCGGGTCGCGGAGTGGGTCCGGCCAGGTGGTGAACGGGATGCCGAGCTCCTCGGCGAGGGCACAGAACGTGGCGAAGCGCTGCAGCGCCGGCCCGCCGTCGGCACGGAACGCCGCGAGCTCACGGCGTTGGTCGTCGGCGCGTCGCTCGTACAGCAGCCAGAGCGCCTCCCGCTTCGCCTGCCACACGGCGTCGCGGTCGATCCGTTCGGCGTCGGCCGCCAGGGGGGCGGGCAGGTCTTCCCATCGCCGCCGCGTGGTGGCGTCGAGCGCGTCGTAGCCTGCGACGTCGGTGACGCGCAGGTAGCAGGGATCGGCGAAGCGGCGGCTCGTCGGTGAATACGGCGAGGCCTCCCGGGGCAGCACCGGCGCGGCGGCGTGGACCGGGTTGATCAGCAGGAGGTCGGCGCCGTCGCCTCCCGCCCACTCGGCGAGCAGCGCGAGGTCCGCGAACTCGCCCTGTCCCCAGCCGGCGGCGGAGCGCACCGCGTAGGCCTGCAGCATCCACCCCCACCGGCGCCCGACCGTGATCGCCGGCGCGCGGTCGGGCGCCACGATGACCGTGCAGGCGTCCTCGTCGCCCGCAGTCGCCACCATCAGGCGGTGGTAGCCCAGCGGCAGATCGGCAGGCAGCTCCACGGTTCCCCGCCGTCGACGGCCGCTGCCGGTCTCGGCGACCCCGCCCCACACCGGCGCACCCACCGACCGCTCGGTGCCGTCCTCGAGCGTGAGCGTCAGATCCGGCTCCACGTCGACCGGTGCGCTGACGGTCACCGTGGGCCGGCTCGGCTCGCCCACATCACCGCCGCGCCACACCACGGCCACCGGCTCCACCGGGCACGTCCAGCCGCGCCGCCGCAGTGCCCGCAGGGAACGGGCGATGGCGGCTTTGTCGTCGCAGTCGTGTCCCAGGGTGGTCAGCACCGCCCGCAGAGTGCTGTCGGGCGGCCGCTGGGCCGCGCCCGACGCCTCGTAGGCATCTGCGACGCCGGCAGCCCGAGCGAGGCGGCGCAGCGCCCGTTGCTCGGGGTCGGGTGGTGCCACGATCCGTGCTCCTCGGGTCGTCCTGCGGCGGGCGCGCGGCCGGAGACGGCGTCGCTCGCGTACGTGCCCGGACATGGCGACGGGCCCCGCCCGTGACGGGACCCGTCGGTCGTGCGCGCGGTGGGTCAGCCGGGACGCCCGTTGACGCGCGTCTCCTCCAGCCCGCCGGTCTTCTTCCACATGTCGTCGATCTCGTCGATCAGATCGAGCAGCTTCTGGCCCTCGGCCGGGTCGTTGCTCCGCTTCACCTGCGAGCACTGCTTGAGCGCGCGCCAGAACGTGTCCTGCAGGTTCGGGAACTGGTCGAGGTGCTCCGGCTTGAAGCGATCACTGAACAGCACCGAGATGTGGTGCTTCGCCAGCTCCGCGCGCTCCTCCTTGACGATCACGCAGCGCTGGCGGAACAGCTCGTCGTCCGAGTCCTGGAACTTCTGGGCGATCTTGTAGCAGGACTCCGCCTCGATGCGCGCCTGCTCGGGGTCGTAGATGCCGCAGGGGATGTCGCAGTGCGCGTGCACCGTGGTCGGCGCCGCGACCCGGTCGAGCATCGTGAGCAGTCGGGTGATGTCCGTGTGACGTGACCTACCGCTGTAGCTACTTGAGGTCATGAGTTCGATACTCCTTGATGCATTCGGTGACGCAGGGGGATCGTTCGAGGTCGTAGTGTGTCCCTGTGCTCCGTCCGCTAACCATCACGCTGGGGGCCGCCGCCGTCCTGTGGGCCCGCCGTGGTGGCCTGCGCCACGTCATCGTGACCGGGTCGAGCATGCATCCGACGCTGTGCGCCGGTGACCGGCTGCTGCTCGTGGCCGCTCCAGGCCGGCCACGCCCCGGTCAACTGGCGCTCGCGCACGATCCGCGGTCGCACGACCGTGAGCTGCTCAAGCGGGTGCACGCCGTCGCCTCCGACGGGATCGACCTGCGTGGCGACAACACGGCCGCCAGCGCCGACAGCCGGGTCTTCGGGCCCGTGCCTGCCCGCATGGTCCGGACGTACGTCGTGTGGCGGTATGCACCAGCCAACCGCGCCGGACGCGTGCCCGGGCGCGGGCTCAGTTGGTCGCGTGCTCCCGCAGATCCACCGCGAAGTCACTGACCGGACGGGCGATGAACTCCTCGACCATACGGTGGCACACGTCGTCGGTGAACTGTGCCGGCGGCGACTTCATGAAGTAGCTCGACGGGCCGAGGAGCGGCCCGCCAAGGCCACGGTCGGTTGCCAGCCGCGCGCAGCGGACGGCGTCGATGACGACACCAGCGGAGTTGGGCGAGTCCCACACCTCGAGCTTGACCTCGACGCTGATCGGGACGTCGCCGAAGTTCCGGCCCTCCATCCGGATGTAGGCCCACTTGCGGTCCTCGAGCCACGGCACATGGTCGCTGGGCCCGATGTGGATGTTCTCGCGACCGATGGGCGCGTCGAGCTGGCTCGTGACAGACTGCGTCTTGGAGACCTTCTTCGACGTCAGCCGCTTGCGCTCCAACATGTTCATGAAGTCCATGTTGCCGCCGAAGTTCAGCTGGTATGTGCGGTCGATCGCAGCACCGCGGTCCTCGAACAGGCGGGCCAGCATGCGGTGGGTGATCGTCGCGCCCACCTGCGACTTGATGTCGTCGCCGATGATCGGCACGCCGGCGGCGACGAACCGCTCGGCCCATGCCGGGTCGCTGGCGATGAACACCGGGAGGCAGTTGACGAACGCCACGCCGGCGGCCAACGCCTGCTCGGCGTAGTAGCGCGCGGCCTGCTCGGAGCCGACCGGCAGGTAGCACACGAGCACGTCGGCCCGCGCCTCGTGGAGGACTTCGGCGACGTCGACCGGCGGCGCGTCGCTCTCCTCGCTCGTCTCGCGGTAGTACTCGCCGAACCCGTCGAGCGTCGGGCCGCGCTGGACCTCGACACCGACCGGCGGGACCTCGGCGAACTGGATCGTGTTGTTGGGCGGCGCGACGATCGCCTCGGCCAGGTCGCGTCCGACCTTCTTGGCGTCGACGTCGAAGGCTGCGACGAACTCGATGTCGCCGACGTGGTAGCCGCCGAGGTCGACGTGCATCAGTCCCGGCACGTCATCGCCGGGCTGCGCGTCCGCGTAGTAGTGCACACCCTGCACCAGCGAGCTGGCGCAGTTCCCGACGCCGACGACGGCGACGCGGATCGGTGTTGCTGACCGGTGTGTACCCATGACGTGTACTCCTTGCGATCGGCGCCGTCCGCGCCGATCGCTGGTCGATGTTCAGGCCTGAGGGTCCTGCCTGTGGACGAGCGACGAGGGGGATTCGGGCGGGTCGCGCGGTGGTTCGTCCGACCGGACGGGGTCGACTGGCGTGTCGTGGCCGTCGCCGCGTTCCTCTGCGATGCGGGTGCGCTCGGCGGAGATGAGCTCGTCGAGCCAGGCGATGTCGGCGTTGATGCCGTTCACGCCGTGACGCATGAGCGCGATCGTGTAGGTGTCGGCGCGGAGCCGCGTGGCGCGGCGCAACGCGCGTTCGGCCTGCTCGAGTCGTTCGTGGAGGTAGGACCGCCGGCGCTCCAGCAGGCGGAGTCGAATCTCGGGGCGCAGGTAGGTGAAGAAGGCCAGGCGGAGGGAGAACTTCTCCTCCTCGAGCTCCTGGGCGTCGAGCTCGCCGAGGAGCTCGAGGAAGTCAGCCTCGCCGGCGGCGGTGATGCGGTACTCCTGTTTGCGACGCGGCCGTTCGTCGGCGGCGTCTCCAGGGACCTTCTCGACCACGCCACGCCGCTCCAGCTTCTTGAGCGTCGGGTACAAGGAGCCGAACGACACCGTCCAGAACAGCCCGAGCTTCTGCGCGAGCTGCTTGCGCAGCTCGTAGCCATGCATCGGCCGCTCCTTGAGCAGCCCCAGGATGGCAAGCTCGAGCACGGGCACGTCCTTGGGTGGTCGTAGGGTTCGTGGGTCAACGTGGTGCTGAACCGTTGTCGACGCGCAAGTCTATCGCGCCGATGTATCGCGCCGATATGTTTCTGGCGCTGTCCCTGATCCGATGGCCAGGCGCCGCCGGGGGCTGTGACACCCATGTCGACCCTGTGCGGTGGCGCCTACACTTGGCCGAGGCCCATGCAGAGCTCAACCGACTACCAGATGGCCAAGCGCGCGCTGGTCCGCCAGGTGTCGCAGGGCGCCGTCGCCGTGCAGGACGTGTGCGACGCGCATCCCGAGCTGCTCCGCGCGGCGCGCAACATCGGCACGCCGAGCGACCGGCAGTGCCCGATCTGCGAGCTCGCGGACCGGCGCGCCCGGGTGCCGGCCGACGACAGCACGTCGCTGCGCCTCGTCACCTACGTGTTCGGCAGCGAGCTGCGCCGTAAGTCGGGTGCGCCGGTGTGGACCCGCCAGGAGCTGGCCGACCTGGCTGCCGACCACGACTCGTTCACCGCGTACACCGTCGAGTGTTGCCTGGTGTGCGGCTGGAACCACCTGCACGAGAGCGTGCTCATGGGACAGGCGCACCAGGACTGACCGGCGACCAGCCCGTGGTCGGGTGTTACACGATCGTGTCATGCGGCCAGCCCGGGCGATGGCACACTCGTTGCTCATGGAAACCCCGCACTCCCCGCGGACTCCGGCGATCACGCGTGCCCAGCCGACGCGGACCCCTCCCCGGCCGCGTGAGTGGACGCCTGCCCACCAGCCCGTTCGCGTCCGGCGTCGACGTCGCCGGCCGTGGTTCCGGCGTCCCACCTTCTGGCTGGGTGCGCTGCTGGTGGTGCTGCTGGCAGCCGTGACCGTCGCTGGCGCCGTGGCGTATGCGGTTGCCACCGTGCCGCTGCCCACCGAGCTGGACACGTCACCGACGGTAGTCCTCGACGCGCGCGGCAAGAAGATCGGCGAGCTGTACGCCGAGACGGCGCGCGAGGACGTGGAGCTCGACCGTGTGCCGGAGCACACGCGACAGGCCGTGCTCGCGGCGGAGGACGCCGGGTTCTACGACCACCCGGGGGTCAGCATCCCGGGCATCGTCCGTGCGGCCATCCGCAACGTGCGTTCCGGCGAGGTTCGCCAGGGGGGCTCGACGATCAGCCAGCAGTACGTCAAGACCGTCACGGGTGAGACCGAACGGACGGCGATGCGCAAGGCCCGCGAGGCCGTGCTGGCGATGAAGCTCGAGCGTGAGGTCTCGAAGGACCAGATCCTCGAGTGGTACCTCAACACCATCTACTTCGGCCGCGGGGCCTACGGCATCCAGGCGGCGTCACGCGCCTACTTCGACAAGAACGTCGGCAAGCTGACCGTGGGCGAGTCGGCGCTGCTGGCCGGCATGATCCCGGCACCATCGGCGACGGATCCGGTCGACAACCCCGAGCGGGCCACAGAGCGCTACACGTACGTGATCGACCAGATGCTGGCCCAGGGGTGGATCGACGACCAGCGGGCCCGGAAGCTGCGGGCCAACCAGCCGGAGGTCACACCCAGGGCCAGGCGGGTCGCGGGCACGGCGCCGTTCTTCATGGACATGGTCGAGCGGGAGCTCTCGGACCGCGTCGGTGACCAGGCCTACCGCGGGCTCACGGTGACCACCACGCTCAACCTGCGGATGCAGAAGGCCGCCGAGAAGATCTACGACCGGCGGTTCGACGAGCTCCGCGAGGACCTCCGTGCCACGGCCGGTGAGGACGTCACGGTGCCGACCGGCGCGATGGTGTCGCTCGATCCGGACAACGGCGCCGTGCGGGCGCTGGTCGGTGGGCGCAACTACAACCGCGACCAGTACAACCTGGCGATCGGCGGTCCGCAACGCCTCGGCCGCCAGCCCGGCTCGACCTTCAAGCCGCTGGCACTGGCGGCATGGATCGCCGACGGCAAGTCACCGGAGAGCCGGTTCGACGCGCCGTCCACGATCACGTTCGGTCCAGAGGAGAGTGGCGACCCGGACGGGTGGGAGGTCTCCAACTACGGCGGTGCCGCCTACGGATCGATGACGCTGCGTGAGGCGACCTGGAGCTCGGTCAACACTGTGTACGCCCAGGTCGCGATCGAGGTCGGCGCGAGAAGGCTCGCGAACCTCGGCGAGCAGGCCGGGATCACCTCCCAACTCGAGCCGAACCCGTCGATCGTGCTGGGGGCCGAGGAGGTCACGCCGCTCGACCTGGCATCGGCCTACAACACGCTTGCCTCCGGCGGGGTCGCGCGCTCGCCACGGACGATCGCGAAGGTCGAACGCGACGGGGAGGTGGTGTTCGATCCACGCAGCCAGCGGCGGCGGGTGCTCGACAAGGATGTCGCGTGGACCACGGTCGACGTCCTGCGCGGCGTGATCGACCAGGGCACCGGCGTCGCCGCACAGATCGACCGCCCCGTGGCCGGCAAGACCGGTACGACGCAGAACGCCGCGGACGCGTGGTTCGCGGGCTTCACCCCGGACCTGACGACCGTGACGTGGATGGGGTACCGCGACTCCAACGAACCGATGGTCGGCGCACCCACTGGCGGTGGGTTCCCCGCGGAGCTGTGGGGCGAGTACATGCGCGAGGCGCTCAAGTTCACCGAGCCCCACGACTTCCCGGAACCGTCGGTCGACTTCGAGATCGTCGGTGAGACGGCCCCGGCGCCGACGACGGACGTGGCACCCGCCCCCGAGGACGACCCGGCCGACGAGCCGCTGCCGGCGGAGCCGGCGCCCGCACCCGAGCCCTCGCAGCCGCCGGCCGAACCGCCACCGCCTCCGCCGGAGGAGGAGGCTCCGCCGGAGGAGGAGGCTCCGCCGGAGCAGGACCCGCCACCCGAGGAGCCGGCCGACCCACAGCCGCCGGACGACCAGCCCGTGCAGGACCCGGATCAGGTCCAGCCGGACCGGCGGGGGCCGCCCGATGAGGGTCCGCAGCGCTGACCCGTGATCGGCCCGGCGGACCCGACCTCAGATCGTCAGGCCCTCCGTCTGGACCGTGGCACCGGCGGCCGTGACGACGGTCAGCTTGATCGCGCCCGGCGTCACGTCGTCGAAGGTGAAGCGCCCGAGCACGTCGGCCTCCGTCGTGCGCACGGCGTCGCCCTGGTGCAGCTCGATCGAGGCCGCCTGCGCGGGGACCAGCTGGCCGATGACGATCCGCACCCGCTCGGAGACGACCTCGACCTCGATCTCGAGACCCGGCGCGCGGAACGTCACCTGGCGGGACGCCTCGGCGGAGCGCACCGCCACGGGCGTCGTCTCGGTCGCGGAGTCGTACACCAGCTCCGCCAGCTCGGCATCGACGCCGTGCCAGGTGAACGCCTCCCGTGCGTTGGCGATCACGTGAGCCGGTGGTGCGTCGACCACCTCGAGCACGCGCCGTAGAGCGTCGAGGAGCTCGCGCTCGTCGTGGTCAGTCACTGGTGTGCGCTCCCGTCTCGGTGGGACTGTCGATCAGCCGTCGGAGGCGATCGAGGCAACGGGCCCGCGTCGGTCCGATGCTACCGACCGGGCGGCCGATGATCTCCGAGATCGTGGCGTAGTCCAGGCGCGGCTCGGCGCACAGCAGCCGCAGAAGCTGTTGGCACCGGTGGGACAGGCCTGCGAACCCGCGGTACACGGTCCGCAGCAGCTCCTCGTCGAGGAGCAACTCGTCTGGCTGCGGCGAGGTGCGGTCCGGCGCACCGGCGACCGCCTCGGACGGCTGCTGCCGACGCTGGCCACGCAGCACCCGGAGTGCCTCGCGGCGGGTCGTCGTCGCGAGCCATCCCGCCAGTCGCTCGGGATCGCGGATCCGTTCGCTGTGCTCGACGAGGCGCAGCCACACCGTCTGGCTGACATCGTTCGCCGTCGCGTCGTCCAGTCCGAACGACCGGGCCACCGACCACACGAGACGCGTGTAGCGGTCGACGAGTTGGTCCCATGCCTGTCGCTCACCTGCCGCTGCGCGTTGCAGCAACTGCCCCACGTCACTGACCATATGTGCGGATTGTAGGCAGCGCTCAGGCGGGCCGATCGGTGTCAGGGTGGAAATCATCGCAAAGACGAGCGCCGCAGGTCCCCGGTGATACATCGGCAGGCCCAAAAAGGCTCCGTAGTGGACCAGCACATGTCGGCGGCGGTGGATGTGGGACGCGACGTCCCGATCGTTCCGGACGTCGCGCCGACGCGCCCTGCGTCAGGCCGCGATGTAGCGCTGCTGGTCCTCCGCCTCGGACGTTGGAACGACGAGGCCACGGTGTCGCAGGCGGCGGCGCGAGTAGCGCGCGATGCCGACGGCGAGCACAACCGGCACCACGATCACTGCGACCCGGAAGAACCAGGTCATGGCCTCGATCGGGATGCCGAACATCCGCGACAGGATGTCGTTGGTCGCTGCGGCCGCGAGGATCAGCAGTCCGCTGAACACCCCCAGCATCACCGCGGCGCGCAGCGGGATCTCCAACGGGTTCTGCAGCACGTGCCACTCGCCCTCGAGCCCGTACACGCGCTTCTCGATGAACGGATAGGCCGCGAGGAAGGTGAAGATCAGGCCGGGCAGGACCACGCCGGCGACGAACGGACCTGAGATGACGAAGCTCCCGATGACGCCGAACTCGATGGGCGGGAAGATCCGCAGGGCGCCCTCGAGCCAGAACAGGAACCAGTCGGGCTGCGCGTTGTTGCCGACCTCCCCGGGCACGTAGGGGCCGAGCAGCGAGACGTCACTCCACGGGATCAGCACGGCGGCGGCGGCCAGCAGGCCACCGGTCCACAGGAACAGCGTGGCGCTCTCGGCGAACTGCAGCGGCCACAACGGCTTGCCGAGCACGAGCGTGTGGCCGTCGATGCCCATCCGGGGGAACTGAGTGTGCTTCTGGCGGTACACGATGAACAGGTGGAGGCCGACGGTGCCCAGAAGTGCCGCGGGCAGCACCATCACGTGGAGCACGAAGAACCGCGGGATCACGTCGCCGGTCGGGAACGCGCCGCCGAAGATCCAGAACGCCGCGCGGTCGCCGATCAGCGGCAGCGACAGCAGCTCGGAGTAGGCGATCCGGATGCCGGTGCCGGCCAGCGAGTCGTACGGCAGCGAGTAGCCGGTGAAGCCCGCGCCGAACGCGAGCGTCAGCAGGCCGATGCCGACGAAGTAGTTGACCTCTCGCGGCTTGCGGAACGCGCCGGTCAGCATCACCCGTAGCATGTGCAGCACGACGGTGGCGATGAACAGGTGGGATGCGCCCCGGTGCAGGCGGCGGAACAGCAGGCCGCCGTTGACGTCGCTGGACAGCCGCACGATGGACTCGAACGCGGCCGGCAGGGTCCGGCCGGCGAAGACCGGGTTGCTGCCGACGTAGGTGACGGCCTCGACGTTCGGCCGGTAGAAGAACGTCAGGAAGGTGCCGGTCAGCACGAGGATGACCAGGGAGAACGCAGCCACCTCGCCGAGCAGGAACGACCAGTTGCTCGGGAACACCTTGTTGGCGGCGGTCCGGGCATCGGTCCTGAGGTGCAGCCGTTCGTCGAGCTGGTCGAACAGCTTGCCGAACAGCGGCGTCATCGCGACCCTCCCGACCTGCCTGCGTACCTGACCATCAGCCTGGCGGCCTCCACAGTAGTGCCCTACCCGTACGCCGGTCCGACCTGCTCGGTGAAGTCGCCCAGCGCGATCAGGAAGCTCTCCGAGTCGACGCCGAGCGGCAGCTGTGGAAGCGCTCGGGCCGTCGGGCCGAACGTCGGGATGGCACCGCGCACGGCGTCGAACGTCGACTGGTGGCACGGGCAGAACAGGGCGTTGTCCTGCTCGCGGAACAGCCCCACAGGACAGCCGGCGTGGGTGCAGACCTTCGAGTAGGCCACCAGCTCGCCGTTGACGACCCACTCCAGGTTGGTCGGCTGGCGGAACCTGGCGTCCGCGACGCGCACGAGGATCACCGCCGAGATCTCGTTGTTGATCGACCCCTCGGGCCACACCGTCGCCACACCGCCGGCGGTGACGTTGTCGGCGCTGATGGGTTCGCCGTCGGTCGTGACCAGCCGGGTGCCGCGGCGCCAGTCGGTACGCTTCAACGCGTCGCCCGGCGCAGGACCCAGTGACGGAACCGGCGCCAGCAGGCTGATCCCGAAGACGCCACCAGCGCCGATCAGCGCGTTGCGCAGCACCGACCGCCGCTCGAGGGGGGCGATGGCCGCGACCGGCTCGTGGTCGGTGTCCTCCCCCTCCGGGTGACGGGGCTCGACGGCCTCGATGTCGGGGAACAGGTCACTGAAGTAGCGGCGGACGCCGAAGCCGAGCGCGAGCAGGCCGAGGGCCAGCGCCGTGCCGTACACGGCGATCGACGTCTCGAGCGCGAGCCCGACCGCGAACCCGACACCGCCCAGCGCGGCGATGATCGCGCTGCCGATCACCAGCGCGTCGTTGGCCTGGCTGGGCGGCGGCGTGTCCTCGCTGACGACCCGCAGGTTCGGCCTGGTCGGCTCGCGATCGTCGGTCATGATGTGTGTCTACCGCTGGCGCTGCGTGAGGCGCGGGGTGTGTGTCTACCGCTGGCGCTGCGTGAGGCACGGGATGTGCGCCTACCGCCAGCGTCGCTGAGTCGCTCGGCTGACGCCCCCCGTCTGACGGCCGAGGGTGTGGGCCTGCCGTCGTGGCTGGTCGGGGCACTCGTGCTCACGCCTGCTCCGTGGTATCGGCTGAACGCACTGAGGTGACGCGCTGCTCGTCGTGCTCGCCGGGTTCGGCGTCGCTGCCAGGGTCGGGGAACCACGTCGGCTTGGACGAGATCCAGAACAACGACAGGATCATCGCCACCGCCATCAGCGCCACGAACCCGGAGGCGAACACGGGATTGAGCTCGACCAGCCCCAGCGGCGTGCCCGGCTCGCTGCTGACCTCCTCGAGGAAGGCGCCGATGTCGGCGGCTTCCTCGTCCGGGATGATGTCCTCGCCGAACGCGGGCATCTGGAAGGGGCCGAGCCTGATCGCTTCGGCGATCGTCGTCGTGTCGTACATGTTGACCGCCGGCGTCCATGCGCCGCCACCGGCCACGCCGCCGGCTCCGGTTGACCCGTGGCATGCTGCGCAGTTGGCCGCGTACACGGCCTGGCCAGCACCGGCGTCGCCCTCCGGCAGCTCGGTGACGTCGGCCAGGTCGTTGGTGAGGTCGAACTCCTCGGTCACGTAGGCGACGATCGCCATGCGTTGTGCGTCGTCGAACGCCACCGCGCGCGGCTGGTTGTCGTACGGGTCCCCGGCGGGGGGCATACGACCGGTGCGCAGCACCAGATCGACGTAGGACGCAGTGACCTCCGGGCGCCCGGACAGGGCCGGTGCGTTGCGATCGGTGCCGGGCACCGTCGCGCCGCCGCCGTCGGAGGCGTGGCACTGGGCGCAGGCCTGCGCGTAGAGCTGACCGCCGAGGTCGACGTCGCCCGTGAGGGGCTCCGCCTCCTGGGCGGCGACGTCGTCGGCCACCCACCACATGGCGACGCCGAGACAGCCGAGGAGCAGTGTGAGCCAGCCGAGGATGTTGCGGACCGATCGAGCAGAGCGTGCACCCATCGCCCACTGCATCCTTTGTCCGTCAGAGCCCTGTCTACCAGGGTTCGCTCCCCCACGCAGGAGCGCGCAGGAAGGACGATATGGTTCTCACTGGCGGAGCCGGTCAACCAGCGTACGAGGAAACCGGGCCCGCGACGTTGCTGCGACACGCGCATGGCGACGATACAACGAGCTGACCGTCGATCAAGGGGCCGGCCGTGACCGACCAGGAGCTGACCATCCGTGAGGCGCGCGACGATGAGCTCGACATCGTCGCGTCGCTCGTCGTCGATGCCTACAGCGAGTTCGCTGCGCGCATGGCGCCGGACGCGTGGTCGTCCTTCGCGCAGGACATCGCCAACGTGCGCGGGCGGACGATCGACGCCCAGGTGATCGTCGCGGTCCGCGGTGACCGCATCGTCGGCACCGTCACGCGCTACCCGGAGTGGCGTGGCGCCCAGCAGGACGCGTCGGCCGTGCGCGTGCTCGCCGTCCCGCCCGACGAGCGGGGCACCGGCGTGGGCCGGGCTCTCATGGAGCACTGCATCGCGCTGACTCGCGACGAAGGCAAGGACCGCCTGGTGCTGGCGGTCTCGCAGGAGATGGAGGAAGCACGCGACCTCTACGACCGCCTCGGGTTCCAGCGTGACCCCGGCCTGGATCACGAGCCGGCCCCGGGGGTGCGCTCGACGGGTTACTCGCTCTGGCTGCGGGAGCCGTCGTCGACGGACTCGTCGAACGGCGCGCCGGACGGTCAGGTCCGCGACCGGTCCTGAGCCGCCGACCGGTCCCGTACGGCGATCCGCACGCGCTTGTTGGCGCGTCCCTTCGACTGCGTACCAGTCACATCCACCGCGCCGACGTCGGCCGTTGTGGCGACGTGTGTGCCACCGTCGGCCTGACGGTCCAGGCCGACGATGTCGATGACGCGCAGGGGATCGATGGCCGCCGGGATCAGGTTCGCCTTCGTGCGGATCAGCGCGGGATCGGTGTCGGCGTCGGCGCGGTCCACGAACTCCACGGCGATGGCGCGGGCTCGCGCGATCTCCTGGTTGATCCGCTGCTCAAGCCGGCGGCCGAGCTCGGCCGACATCTCCGGCAGTTCGAAGTCCAGCCGCCCGGTGCCCGGCTCCATGTTGCCGCCGGTCACCGCGACGGCGAAGTCGTGCCAGATCACGCCGCACAGGATGTGCAGAGCGGTGTGGGTGCGCATCAGCAGGTGTCGGCGCTCCCAGTCGATGCGGCCCTCGACCGCGGCGCCGGGATCCGGAAGTGGCTGGTCGGCCGCGATCGCGTGCCAGATCCGCCCGGCCACCCGGCGTGTGCGGGCGACGTCAGCGGCGCCGTCGTGCCACCGCAGCCTGCCGATGTCGTGGGGCTGGCCGCCGCCGCCCGGATAGAAGGCGGTGCGGTCCAGCGCGACGAGCCGCTGGTCGGCATCGACCGCGGCCACGCTCGCCTCGAACGTCTGCACGTAGGCGTCGGTGGCGAACAGTTCGTCGGTCGGTGCGGTGGCGCCTGCGGTCATGCGGGCAGCGTAGCGTTCTCAGCGAGGCGTCGGGCGGCTCGGGCGGCGGCAGCGGCGACCGACTCCGCCGCGCATGTCACTGCAGCGGGTTGCGCCCCGGCGCCGAGTCGGTCAGGTCGCTGATCTCAGGCCACGACAGGGCGATCTCCTCGACCGATGGCACGTGGTCGAACTGCACACCCCGGGCCTGCATGTACGCGATGCGGGCGTAGTGGCCGCCACTGGCGAGCGTGATCACGCCCGTGTCGCTGCACTCCTCGGACGCGAGGTGCACGACGACCGGCGACACATACGCCGGGTCCAGGTGGAGCCGTGCGTCGTCGGGGATGACGTCGGAGGTCATGCGCGTGTCCGCCAGCGGTGCGACCGCGTTGGCGGTGATGTTGTAGCGGGCGCCCTCGACGGCGAGGGTGTTGATCAGCCCGACCATGCCCATCTTCGCGGCGCCGTAGTTCGCCTGCCCGAAGTTGCCGAACAGGCCCGATGTCGAGGTCGTCACGATGACCCGCCCGAACTGCTGCTCACGCATGTGGGGCCACGCCGCGCGCGTCACGCTGAACGCGCCGTACAGATGGACCCGTAGCACAGCGTCCCACTGCTCCGCGGTCATCTTGTGGAAGGACTTGTCACGCAGGATGCCGGCATTGTTGACGACGGCGTCGACCTGCCCGAACGCGTTGAGGGCCGTGGCGACCACGCGCTTGCCGCCCTCCACGGTGGCGACGTTGTCGTAGTTGGCGACGGCCTCGCCGCCCGCGTCGGTGATCTCGCACACCACGCCGTCGGCCATCTCGGAGCCGAAGCCAGAGCCGTCGCGTTTGCCGCCCAGATCGTTCACGACCACACGGGCGCCTTCGCGGGCGAACAGCAACGCGTGCTGGCGTCCCAGTCCGCCGCCTGCACCCGTGATGACGACGACCCTGCCTTTGACTCCAGCCATGTGCGCCCCCGATCTCTGGGTTACTTGCTGAGCGAGTGCTAGGCAAACAAAGCAAGTTTAGCGGAGGTTACGGTACTATGCCGTACCGATGTCGCGACACCACCAGGCGGCCGGTGCTGCCCCGGCCGTATGGCGGTGTCGGTCCCACTCTTCTCCATCCGTGCGTGTCGGCTACGCACGCCGGGGCGCTGGCCGGCCCTAGACTCCCGTGGCACATGCGCCTCCGCGCGCGTGCGACAGGGAGGATGCGCGGTCAATGCCTGCGCAACAGCGGCGACGCCTTGGGGGCGGCGGTGCGGGACGACGAGCTTCACGTGTTCCTCGGTGACGCGCGTGCCCAGGCCGCGGTCGACATGCGCCGCCAGCGCCGCTGGCTGGTCCGGCAGCTCGACGAGGATCGGACCTTCGAGGACGTCTGCGCCCGCGCCATGCGTGAGGGCGCTCCGGTCGACGTGCTGGTGGCGAGTGGTCGGAGCCACCGTGGGCGCGTCCTCGCTGCGCACAGCGGCCTCGTCGCCGTCGCCGTCGCCGATGGCGGCACGGTATACATCACAGGGGCGGCCGTCGTCGGCGTCCGCGTCCGCCCGGATGCGACCGCCGCGGATCACCCGCCGGAGACGGTCCCCGGCCACGCGCCGACGACCGCCCCGTCCGCAGCCGTGGGCGCAACGTTCAGCGACGTCGCGCGCGAGCTCGCCGACGGTCAAGCCTTGGTCGGGGTCGGCACCGTCGACGGTCGGCTGCACCGGGGGCGCATCAACGGCGTCGGTCGCGACGTGCTGCGCCTCGACGACGGGATGCACCTTCGCCTGGACATGGTGACCGAGGTGATCGCGGTCACATGAGGTCAGTCGACGTTGGACCGCGCAGGGTCGGGATACAGGTGCTCGAGGGATCCGGGCACGATGCGGCTGCGTTCGATGAACGCGTTGACATCGCGTTCCTGCAGACGGATGACGCGCCCGAACTTGTAGGCCGCGATCTCGCCCTCGTCGATCAGGCGGTACAGCGTTCGCGGGGTGATGCCCAGATGGCGGGCCGCCGCCGCCGTGCTAAGCCAGGTGATTTCTTGTTGCGCCATCGCCCGCCATGATACACCGGGGGCCCCGAATTGCACCGCGATGTAGACAACGGTAAGGGTCTGATGCGACAGCGACAGACCCTGCTCGGGTTGGTCAGCCGCACCGCCTCGTGGCCGCAACGGCTCGAGGCGTGGTCGACGTCCGCTGCGGTCCCGTTCACCGTCTCCTACTGCCAGTCCGTCGCCCACCTGCGCGCACGCCTCGAGGAGGGCAGCGCGCACCAGGGCGTCCTGCTCGACGGCGACCTGTCCTTCGTCGATCGCGACCTGCTGACCGACGTCATGAGCGCCGGTGGCGTTGCCGTCGTGATCGAGGGCCCTCGCCGCAGACGGCCGTGGGACACACTGGGCGCGGCGGCCGCCCTGCCCGCGGACTTCGACCAGCGCCAACTGCTCGACGCGCTACGCGGCGTCCTCGAGCCCGCAGTGCCGGCACGTCTCGAGCACCCGTTGGCGCCGGTCGTGGCCGTCACGGGACCCGGAGGGACTGGTGCCAGCGTCAGCGCGATCGCGCTGTCGCAGGGCCTGGCGGCAGCGCGCAGGCGCGTGCTCCTGGCGGACTGCTGCCTGCACGCTGAGCAGGCCATGCTGCACAACGCATATGGCTCGCAGCCTGACATCGTCGACCTCGTCGAGCTGCACGCCGAACGCACGCCGGAGCAGCGCGAGATGCGCCAGCTTGCCGTCGGCGTCGTCGAACGCGGGTACTACCTGCTGCCGGGCATCGCCCGCGCCCGCCACTGGTCCCGCATCAGGGGCGGATCGCTCGAGGCGGCGCTGCAATCGGTCCGGGCCGCGTTCGACGTCGTGGTTGCCGACGTCGACGCCGACGTCGAAGGCGAGGCGCAGGGCGGCTCGATAGAGGTCGAGGAGCGCAACGTCCTGGCGCGGACGGTCCTGGCCCGGGCCGCGGCGGTCATGGTCGTCGGCCAGCCCACGATGAAGGGTGTCTACGCCATGGTCCGCGTGCTGGTGGAGCTCCTCGAGTTGGGTATCGCCGGCGACCGGGTGCTGCCGGTCATCAACCAGGCGGTGGCGGACAGGACGGTTCGCGCCGATCTGAGCCGCGCCGTGCGCCACCTGCTGGACGGCGCCGCGGCGGGCGGCGGGGTGCCGTCCGCGGCCGCCGTGGGGCCGGCGCTCTTCGCGCCGCCCGTGTCCCTCGAGGAGCACCTGCGCGAGCGCGACGCGCTGGATGACGCATGGCCGGCCCTGCTCGCCGGCGCCGTCACCGCGGTGCTCGACCGGGCCCCTGCGGCACCTCGGCCCTACGGGCCACCCGAGCCCGTTGCGGCGGGATCACTGGGTCATTGGCGCAACGGACCAGGTGCGGACGACCCCACGGGCGCCACCCCGTGACGGTCGGGGCTCCGGCATGATCGCACTCCTCGCGCTGGTGGTCGTCGGCGTCGTGGCGATCACCGACCACCGCCGTCGCACGGGCCCGGTGGCGCCGACCCTGTGGCTGTGGCTGCTCGCCGAGGTCGAGTCGCACGTCGACGGGACGGCGGTCGATCCCTGTGACGTCGTGGTCGGCGTGTGCCTCCACGGTCCGCCGCCGGTCCGGTGCGCCGCCGAGGACGCGGTCCGGGCCCATGGCGGTGCGCCACGCGCCGTGCTGCTCGGCGGGCTCTGCGACCGTCTCGCGACCGCTCCGGGCGACAGGTTGTGCGCGACCGCCGCCGCGGCTGCCGCCGGCGGGGTCGATCCGGCGGCGGCCCTCGCACGGCTGCGGGTCGGCGAGGTTGCGTCAGCCGACGCCACATGCAGGGCGCGCGGCACGCTGCGCCTCGGCACCGCAGCGTGTTGGCTGCTGTTGAGTCCGCTGGGACTGGTCGGCTCGGGCGTCATCACCGGTGGCGCGGCGTGGGTCGTCGCGGCTGGTGCCGTCGCCGCGTGGTGGGCCGGTAGTGCGTGGGTCCGCGCCGCCGTGGCCGACGCACGCGTGCTCACGGGCTCGTCGGTCCACGCGCTCCTCAGCGCCGGGTCCGCGGCGACGTGACGTGACGCCGCGACGCCCGACGGGCCTGGCCGGGCGGCTCGCGCCGCACGTGCCGCGGCGCTACGACCCGGGCATCTACGCCTGGTGGCCGCGGCGAGCGGGACGCTGGCCAGGCGTGCGCCGGCGCGTCCTTCCCGGCGGCTGCGGTTCCGCGGTCACGCGTGGCCGACGGCGCACCGCGCAGCTGGCGCCGATCGTCGAGCGCCTCGCGATGCTGCTCGTCGTCGGCCACGACCTGCGCGCCGCCGTGGAGCACGTGGTCGGCACGGGCCGTGGGCCGGTCGTAGGTGAGCTCGGACCGATCGCGGCCCAGCTGGCTCGCGGCGTGCCCGCTGCCACGGCCGTGCGGTCGTGGGCGCGGTGGGCGTCCTGCCCGCACGTCGCGCAGCTCGCCGCCGACCTGCGTGGCTGCGCTGGCGTCGTCGACGCCGCGGACGTGCTCGAGCGGCACGCCCGCCTTCTCCGTCGCCAGGTGCTCCGCGACCAGCTGCTCACGTTGCGCCAGCGGACCGCCGCCGTCTGGCTCGCGGCCATGGTCACCTGCGTGACGACGGCGGCCGTCGTCGCGACGTAGCCCGTTCCGTGGCCGCGGGCGTACGATCGGCGCAACGCCCCGGGCGGCGATCCCGGCCGCGGCGGTGACCATCGCCGGACGCGATCCGCCCGGCGGCGAGACGAGGAGCACCATCATGGACGGTCCGTTCGCAAAGTTCGACGGCCACGAACAGGTCGTGTTCGGCAGTGACGCCGAGACTGGCCTGCGCGCCATCATCGCAATCCACTCGACGGCCCTGGGACCCAGCCTCGGCGGCACTCGCTTCTACCCCTATCCCGACGAGACGGCAGCGCTGATCGACGTGCTGCGCCTCGCGAAGGCTATGGCCTACAAGGCCGCCGTAGCCGGCCTGGACCTCGGTGGCGGCAAGGCCGTCATCATCGGCGATCCGGCGCGCGACAAGTCCGAGGCGCTGCTGCGTGCCTACGGCCGGCTGGTGGAGTCGCTCAACGGCAGGTACGTGACGGCCTGCGACGTCGGCACCTACCCGGCTGACATGGCGATCGTCCGGCGCGAGACGAGGTGGGCCACGGGTGCCGATCCGGTCGAGGGCGGCTCCGGCGACTCCGGGGTGCTGACCGCCCACGGCACCTTCGAGGGTCTCCAGGCATGCGTCGAGGAGCTGTGGGGGTCGCCATCCCTGCGGGGCCGGCACGTCGCCATGCAGGGTGTAGGCAAGGTCGGGCGGCGGCTTGCCGCGTCGATCCACGAGGTGGGTGGCAGGGTGACGGTGGCCGACACGGACGACGACGCGACGACGTGGTGTGCAGAGCACCTCGGCGCCGAGGTCGTCAGCGTCGACAAGATCCACGCTGTCGACGCCGACGTGTTCAGCCCCAACGCGCTCGGTGCCGTTCTCAACGACGAGACGATCCCCGAGCTGCAGTGCAGCGTCGTGGCCGGTGCCGCCAACAACCAGCTCGCGGAGCCACGTCACGCCGACGCCTTGGCAGACGCGGGCGTGCTGTACGCGCCTGACTACGTGATCAACGCCGGTGGCGTGATCCAGGTGGCCGACGAGCTGCGTCCGGGTGGCTACTCAGAGCAACGCGCGCGGGCGCGCGTCCGCCAGATCGGCCCCCGGCTGCGGGAGATCTTCGCGATCGCCCGTGCCCAGAGCATCACGACCGCGGCGGCGGCGGATCACTATGCCGAGCAGCGCATGGCCGACCTCGGCCGTCTGCGCCGCTTCTGGCTGCGCGACTGACGAGACGGACGCGCTCGTCCGAGGATCCCGGGTGCGGACAACGCCTCTGTCTCCCGGTCCAGCGACAGATCTAGAGCGTGTCTCCCGAATCACTTGGGGGCCCAGGTGAGCAGGACGGCAAGCAGGATGCCGCCGCGGTAGTTGGTGGCGGTCTTGTCGTAGCGGGTGGCGATGCCGCGCCACTGTTTGAGCTTGTTCCAGTCGCGCTCGACGGTGTTGCGTCGCCGGTAGGC
>DATHVN010000186.1 GCA_035461305.1 Euzebyales bacterium
CCTGCGAGGCGCGCCAGCGGCGTGCGATGATCGACGGCACGATGTACGGGCTCGTCGGACGCAACGCGATGGTGGTTGGTGCGGCGGTGGCGGCCGTGCTGCTGATCATGCAGCTGCGGACGAGTGGGATCGACAACTACGCACCCGCCGACGTGCTGTCGATCCTCTTGATCGCCGTGCCCGTGATGACGCGCGCGGTGCGTCCGCGACCGCACCAGCGGTCCGGCCCGCCGCACGGCGCCGAGGCCGGCGAGCACGGCCGGGACGATCATCCGCAGCCGCCGTCGCGGCCACCGCGCATGGACAGCGAGGCGGCCCGTGCGATGGAGCGCATGCTGGTGCGCGGGATCGCGCTGGCCCTCACGGTCGGGGCGTGGCTGCTGGCGGTGGTGCTCGTGCTGTTTCAGGCATGGGCGCCGGTGGCGTCGGCGCTGATCGTGTTCGGGGTGGCGGCGGCCGGTGTCCCGGCCCAGGTTGAGGATGCACCGCTCGCGTCGTCGCCGGGCAACGGCGTGGGCTGAAGAGCCGCTGCCGCCGCCCTGCACTCACGAATCGCCGGACGACGCCGTCGTGCGTACGGTGGAGGCGGCCGTCCACTAGGCTCGCCACCGACCGTGACGTCGAGCTGTGGAGAGGACGGTGTGGATCCCGCGACCCGTCGCCTGACGGAGTTCAGCCACGGCGCAGGGTGAGCGTGCAAGCTCGCCCCAGGCGAGTTGGCGCAGGTCCTGCGCCGTCTGCACCCCGGCACCGACGAGCGGCTGCTGATCGGCGCCGATCCCGGCGACGACGCCGCCGTCTGGCGGCTCGACGACGACCGCGCCCTGGTGGCGACGGTCGATGTCATCACGCCCCTCGTCGACGATGCCACACTGTGGGGGCGCATCGCGGCGGTCAATGCGGCCAGCGACGTCTACGCCATGGGTGGCCGGCCGCTCTTCGCGCTCAACATCGTCGGGTGGAACCGCGACGAGCTGCCACTCGACCTGCTGAGCGAGGTGCTCGCAGGGGCCGAGGCCGCGGCCGCGGACGGGGGTTGGATCACCGCCGGCGGGCACACGATCGACGATCCGGAGCCCAAGTTCGGCTGCGCCGTCTTCGGCGAGGTCGCCGTGGACCGGATGCTGCGCGCCGATGCGCTGCGCCCGCAGGACGACCTGGTGCTCAGCAAGCCGCTCGGCATCGGCATCATCAGCACGGCGATCAAGCGCGGGGTGGCACCCGGCGACGTCGTCGACGCCGCCGTGGCGTCGATGATCCGGCTCAACGCGGCAGCAGCGTCGGCGGCGGTGGACGCGGGGGCGAGTGGTGCGACCGACATCACGGGGTTCGGCCTGCTCGGCCATGTACGGCGGATGGCCGAGGCATCGCGCGTCGACGTGCACCTCGACGCCGGCGTGGTGCCGGTCTTGCCCGGCGTGCGCGACCTGCTCGCTGCGGGCATGGTGCCCGGCGGTTCGCGTCGCAACCTGTCGTGGGCCGCCGAGCGTGTGGTGGCCGATGGCGTCGACGACGAGACGCTGCTGCTGCTGGCCGACGCCCAGACCTCGGGCGGGCTGCTGTTCGGTGTGCGCGATGGCGCTGTCGTGGTCGATGGACTGCGCGGGTCAGGTCACATCGCGGCCGTGGTCGGCCGCGTGACCGGGGCCGGCGAGGGACGCATCCACGTCGCCTGATCCCATGCGTGTCCGACCGCAAGCATTGCGCGTGCACCCGACGTCGGCCGTGGGTCACGGCGAAGTCAGGTGTCGAGCACCGCAGCCAGTGCGTCGGCGAGCCTGTCGACGTTGGCCTCCGTGATGCCGGCGACGTTGATCCGGCTCGACCCGACCAGGTATACGCTGTGGTCGTCCCGCAGGCGCTCGACCTGTGCCGGTGAGATGCCCAGGAACGAGAACAGGCCGCGCTCGTCGGCGATGAAACCGAAGTCGGCGCCGCGTTGCGCCATCTGGTCGGCGAACAGCCGCCGCACACCCAGCAGCCGCTCACGCATGTCGGCCAGTTCGCTGCGCCAGCTGGCGGTCAGCTCGTCGTCGCTGAGGATGTGGCCGACGATCGCGGCACCGTGCGCCGGCGGCATCGAGTAGATGCCACGCGCGATCGAGTTGAGCTGGCTACGTGCCGCGGCGGAGGTGTCGGCCGTGGAGGTCACCGCGCAGATCAGCCCGGCCCGCTCGCGGTACAGCCCGAAGTTCTTCGAGCACGAGTAGGCGACCAGTAGCTCCGGCAGCCGCTCCGCGAGCGTGCGCACGCCATAGGCGTCCTCGTCGAGCCCGTCACCGAGGCCGTGGTAGGCGATGTCGACGAACGGCGTGAACCCACGTTCCAGCGCCAGGTCGGCGACGGCGTCCCACTGCTGCCGGGTCAGGTCCGCCCCGCACGGGTTGTGGCAGCAGCCGTGCAGCACCACGACCTCGTCGCGCCCGAGGGCCGCAAGCGCCGCCAGCATCGCGCCGCCGTCGACCGCGTGGGCGTCGTGGTCGTAGTACGGGTAGGCGTGGATCTTCAGTCCGGCATCACCCAGCAACGGTTCGTGGTTGGGCCACGTGGGCGTGCTGACCCACGTCGGGGTCCCCGGCCGCAGGCGGTTGATCAGCTCGGCGCCGAGCCGCAGCGCACCACAGCCGCCCACTGACTGCACGGCGCCGACGCGCTCCTCGGCCAGCACGGGGTGGTCGGCACCGAACAGCTCGCGGGTCACCCCCACGATGAACGCCGGGTCGCCCGGCGGTGCGACGTAGCTCTTGGTCCGCTCGGACGCCAGCAGGCGCTCCTCGGCGGTGCGCACCGCGGCGATGATGGGCGTCTCGCCGGCGCTGTTGCGGTAGACGCCTGCGCCAAGGTCGATCTTGTCGGGGTTCGGATCGCGCTGGTAGGCGCCAATCAGCCCGAGGATGGCGTCGGGTGGCAGTGTGCGCACAGTGTCCAGCATCGAGGGCTCCTGTTTCCGCCGTCGTGGACCGGGGTTCGGTGCGCATGCTACGCCGTCCGGTGCCGCTGCCGGTGGCCACAGAGGGCTGACATCCACCCAAGCTGGGGCGCATGCGAGCTCAGGGGCGTGCCCGGCACGTGGCAGTTCGCGACCGCTGAGTCGCACGGCTGACGGCCTTCGGGCCGCTAGCCTTGCGTGGTCCACTACGGCGGACGCGGGAAGGGTGGCCCCGACATTGGCCTCGAGCAGGGAGAGCGGCAGGTCGCCTGAGATGACGACGATGCAGCCGAGTCGCGAGTTCCACCTCGACCGCTCGACCCACGACGACCTGATCGAGCACGCCCGCAGCGACGTCCCGTACGAGGTCTGCGGGCTGCTCGCGGGCGCAGGCGGTCGCCTGACCGCGCACTACCGCATCCCCAACGCCGCGCGGTCGATGACCTTCTACAACATGGACCCCACAGCGATGCTCGCCGCCATGAACGAGATGGACGACAACGACTGGGACCTGCTGGGCATCTACCACTCCCACACCCACACCGAGGCGTACCCGTCGAGCACCGACATCGAGTTGGCCTTCTATGCCGACGCGGTCTACCTGATCGTCTCGCTGCAGGACCCACAGGATCCACACATCCGCGCGTTCGACATCGTCGACGGTGAAGTGCGCGAGCGTACCCTCGTGATCGACGGGGAACGTTCCGCGACGGATCCGGCCGCGCCGACCGCCGGGAACATGTGAGGATCCACCCGCGTTGACCCTATTGTCACCAGTATCCCGGACGGCTCGGTCACTACGCTTGAGGATCGGCCCGCCGACGTTGAGGAAGCGATAGACCATGGCGATTGAGGTTCGAGTGCCGACAGTGCTGCGCAAGCACACCGACGGCCAGCGGCGCGTGTCCGGCGACGGAGACCACCTGCGCGAAGTCATCAACGACCTCGGCCACCGTCACGACGGGCTGAAGTCCGCACTGATGGCCGACGACGGCAGCCTGCATCGCTTCATCAACGTCTACGTCAACGACGAGGACGTGCGGTTCATGAAGGGCATCGACACTCCGCTGTCCGACGGTGACATCGTGTCGATCCTCCCAGCCGTCGCAGGAGGGTAGCGGGCAGGCATGCTGCTGTCGGATCCGACGCTGGCTGTCGGCAACACGCCCCTGGTCAAGGTGGCCGCGCTGTCGCCGGCTGACTACGAGATCTACGTCAAGCTCGAGGGCAACAACCCCACGGGCTCGATCAAGGACCGCGTGGCGCTGTACCTGCTCACCGACGCCGAGCGGCGCGGCGAGATCGCGCAGGGATCGCGGATCATCGAGCCGACCAGCGGTAACACGGGCATCGCGCTGGCCGCCCTGTGCGTCGCGCGAGGCTACAAGCTGACCTGCGTGATGCCCGAGAACACCTCCGAGGAGCGGCGGACGATCCTCGAGCTGTACGGTGCCGACATCGTGTTCTCGCCGGCGGGCGAGGGCTCCAACGGCGCGGTGCGCCTGGCGCGCGAGATCGCCGACGGCGATGACGACGTCTACATGCCGTTCCAGTACGGCAACGAGTCGAACCCCCGCGCCCATTACGAGACCACCGCGCCGGAGATCATCGCCGACCTGCCCGACCTCGCCGCCGTCGTTTCCGGTCTGGGGACGGGCGGTACCCTGGCCGGTGTCGGTCGTCGCCTCAAGGAGCACGACCCCGACATCAAGGTGTTCGCCGCCGAGCCCGAGTACGGCGACCTGGTCTACGGGCTTCGCAACCTCGACGAGGGGTTCGTGCCGCCGATCTTCGACCCGACGCTGCTCGACGGTCGGATCAAGGTCGACTCGCAGCGCTCGCTCGAGGCGACGCGTGCGCTCGCCCAGCACGCCGGCATCTTCGGGGGCGTGTCGACGGGAGCAGCACTGTCGGTCGCGCAACGCATGTGCAGCCCCGACCGCCTGCCCGAGGGCAGCAAGGTCGTGGTCATCTCGGCCGACGGTGGCTGGAAGTACCTGTCGACCGGCGCATTCGGCGCCGGGGACCCGACGACGCTCGCCGAGGGCCTCGCCGACACCGTGTGGGCCTGACCTTCGCGTCGAGGTCGTCCGCGCACAGCGGGCGCCCATGGCGTCGATGCTTGCGCTCGCTGCGACGGGGCCGACCGTCGGGGCCGGCCGGTGGGGGACGGCTAGACTGCCGCGCCATGGTCTCCTCGCCCCTGCCGCCCGGCCCGCCAGTGCCCGCACGCCCCGACCCGGCGGAGCAACGACGTGCCTGACCGGCGTCCCATCGGCGTCTTCGACTCGGGCGTCGGCGGGCTGACTGTCGCGCGGGCCCTGCTCGACCTACTGCCCGACGAGCGCATCGTCTACTTCGGCGACACCGCGCGGTTCCCCTACGGCACCAAGAGCATCGGCGAGCTCCGACGCTTCGTTGACGAGGTCGTCGCGTGGCTGGACCGTGCCGACGTCAAGATGATCGTCGCGGCGTGCAACAGCGCGACCGCGGCGGCGGTCGAGCCCGAGGACGGGGTCGCGTTGAACGCGCCGGTGCCGGTCGTGGGGGTCATACGTCCGGCGGTCGCCTCGGCCGCGCGGGCGACGCGCAACGGGCGTGTGGGGGTCATCGGGACCGCGGCGACGATCGGATCGCGCAGCTACGAGCACGCGTTCGCCGCGCTGGCGCCCGACGTCGAGGTCGTCTCCCAGGCGTGCCCGGCGCTTGTGTCGTTCGTCGAGGACGGGCGAACGACCGACCCCGACGTGCTCGATCGGGTGCGGGCCGACCTGGCACCGCTCATCACCACGCGCGTCGACACGATGATCCTCGGCTGCACCCACTACCCGCTGCTGACCGGCGTGCTCAGCTACGTGCTCGGACCCGATGTGCTGCTGATCTCCAGCGCCGAGGAGACGGCGCGGCGGGTGGTCGCGCGCCTGTTCGACGATGACCTGCTCGCCGACCGGCGCTCGGGGCCGCACCGGTTCGTCGCGAGCGGTGACGCCGACGCGTTCCGGCACCTGGCCATGCGGTTTCTCGGGCCACGGCTGGCAGCGGTTGATGTCGAGCAACCATGGCGTGAACTAGCCTCGTCCTAGCGGCGACGGCACGGTCCGATGTCGTCGCGACCGGGTGTCGCGGCCGGCGTCACGAGAGGGGACGGCGATGGTCAAGGTGACGGTGCTGGGCAGTGCCGGCAGCCATCCTGGCAACGGGCGGGCGTGCTCATCGTACCTGGTCACGGCCGGTGACCACCATCTGCTGCTGGACTGTGGCAACGGCTCGGTGACGAACCTGATGGACGCCGTTGATCCGGCGGACCTCGACGCGGTGATCATCAGCCACATGCACCCCGATCACTTCGTCGACCTCTACGGCCTGCACTACGCCCTGCGGTTCCATGAGCGGGGAGCCAAGAAGGTCGACGTCTATGCCCCGGCCGGGGCGCGTGAGCTCATGACGTGCCTGCTGCTCGGCGACTCCGCCGACAGCTTCAACCGGCACCTGCCCGTGCACGTCGCCGCCGCAAGCGACACGCTCGAGATCGGGCCGTTCGTGGTCGACCTGTACGCGGCGAACCATCCGATCGAGACGCTCGCGTCGCGGGTGGCGGTCGACGGTCGCGTCGTCGCCTACTCCGGCGACAGCGGCGGCACCGACGAGCTCATCGCGTGCGCAGAGGGCGCGGATCTGTTCATCTGCGACTCGACCTGGGTGTCGCGCGATGCGCCGTTCCCGTCCGGCGTGCACATGACCGGCACCGAGGCGGGTCAGCATTCCACCGCTGCCGGAGCCCAGCGGCTGATGGTGACACATGTCTTTCCACAACGTGAACCCGAGCAGGTGGCCGCCGACGCCGAGACCGTTTATGACGGTCTGGTGTGGGTCGCGGTCGACCGGGAGGAATACGAACTGTGAGCACTTCGAGCAGGGCCCAGCGCGACGAGCAGTCCGACGAAGACACGGAGCACAAGCGCCACGACGGGCGCCTCAGCAACGACCTGCGTCCCGTTACGTTCGAGCTTGGCGTACAGCGTTTCGCCGAGGGATCGGTGATGGTGAGCTTCGGCGACACCCAGGTGCTGTGTGCGGCGAGCGTGCAGCCGGAGGTGCCACGCTGGCTGCGGGGGTCCGGTGGGGGTTGGGTCACCGCGGAGTACGCGATGCTGCCCAGGGCCACGTCGGAGCGGACGCGCCGCGAGGTCAGTTCCGGTCGTCCGAAGGGACGGACCCAGGAGATCCAGCGCCTGATCGGTCGCGCGTTGCGGTCGGTGATCGATCTCGAGGCGCTGGGGGAGCAGGTCATCGTCGTCGACTGCGACGTGATCGTCGCCGATGGTGGGACCCGCACCGCGGCCATCACGGGTGGCTGGCTAGCCCTGTCGCTGGCGCTGGACGCGATGGTCGCCGACGGCACGCTGCGATCCGCGCCCACGCTGGAGCCGGTGGCGGCGGTCAGCGTCGGCATCGTCGACGGGGTCAGCGTGCTCGACCTGGATTACCGGGAGGACGTCGCCGCGCAGGTCGACATGAACGTCGTCGCGACCGCCGACGGGCGCATCGTCGAGGTCCAGGGCACCGCCGAGGGCTTCCCGTTCACGCGTGACCAGCTCGACGAGCTGCTCGACCTCGCGCTCGTCGGCTGTCGCCAGCTCACGCTGGCCCAGGCGACCGCCCTGCGCAACGAGGTGGCATGACGACGGTCGTGCTCGCGACACGCAACCGGCACAAGGTCGTCGAGCTGCGGCGCATCCTCGACGGCGCGCCGGTCGAGCTGGTCAGCGGCCTCGATCTCGACGTCCCCGACGTCGACGAGACCGGTGAGACGTTCGCCGAGAACGCGCTGCTCAAGGCGCGTGCCTGCGTGCAGGCGACCGGGTTGCCGTCGGTTGCCGACGATTCGGGCCTCGTGGTCGACGCGCTCGACGGGGCGCCGGGGGTGCGGTCCGCCCGCTACGCGGGGGAGGATGCCGACGATGACGCGAACCTGCGGCTCGTGCTCGAACGGCTCAACGCGGCGACACGCCGCACGGCGCGCTTCGTGTGCGTCGCGGCCCTGGTGACCCCCGACGGGCAGGAGGTCACCGAGGATGGCGTCGTGGACGGCGTGCTGACCGATGCGCCCCGCGGTGAGGGCGGGTTCGGCTACGACCCGATCTTCATCGCGGTCGGTCAGCAGCGGACCAACGCCGAGTTGACGCCCGACCAGAAGGACGCCATCTCGCATCGAGGGGCGGCATTCCGGGCCATCCGCCCCCACCTCGTGGAGTGGGCGTCCGCCTGATCACGGTGGGGGCGGCTGCGTCGCCAGGGCCGCGTTGCGGTACCGGTCGTCATTGGTGACCTCGCGCCCGAACCAGTCCGGTGGCCTGAACGCTTGGCTGGCTTCCTCCGATGCGAACTCCACCTCGGCGATCAGCAGACCCTCCAGCTCGGCCTCGAAGCGGTCAACCTCAACCTCGACCTTGGCTTCAGGTTCATGCGATAGCACCCAGCGCCGCTTGCTGATCCGCCGCCCCGCCGTGAGCGCCCACAGTCCGTGGAACTGCTCCGGCGACATCTGCAACGTGACCTCGGTGCGCACCTCTCCACGGCCACCCTTGACCGTCAGGACGTGGTCACCGGAGCGTGCCCGGACCCGGACCTCCAGATCGTCGGTGACGGCGAGGTATCCCTGGTCGATGCGCGTGGGCTCGACGTCAGCGGTCGCAGCGGGGAGTTCGTCGAGCAGAAACTTGCGTTCGATCTCGTACACATCGCCGACCTTCGGTGGACCGCGAGCTACTCCCATCCACCGATGTCGACCGCGTGCGCCTCCCACACCAGGTCGGCGCCGTGCTGGCGGTGGCGGACCAGGTCGGTGACCAGCTCCGTGACGTGGTCGCGCAGGCTCTCGATGTCATCATCGCTGGCGTGCGCGGGCAGGCGACGGATATGGGCGAGCGTCGACGACAGCTCGCTGCGGATGCGGTCGTGCTCCGCACACAACCGCTCGATCGCCTTGATCAGCCGTGGGCTGTGCTCGCCGATCTCGGCGAGGAAGCCGTCGTCACCCTCGGTGACTGCGATGTGGCGCTCGAAGGTGGCGGCCAGCGTGATCAACGCCTCGTGGACGGCGTCCGCCCACTGCGTCACGCGGCCCGGTGCCGGCCGCGCCAGCGACCGTTCCAGACCGATCATCGCCTCGCGGAGGTCGGCGCGCTGCGCCTGTGCGGTTCGGAGCAACGACGGATCCGCTGCGCTCACCTCGGTCGTGTGCGTGTCAAGCTCACCCAGCACTGTGCGACCTCCCAGGTCGACGGCGACTTCACTTTCGCACAGCATTGCAACCGTGTCATGGGGTGATTCGCGAGCGGTTCGCCATCGCAAGACAGCGGGGCCTTCACGCTACAGCAATATGCCGCGATGTTGACCGGCAATGAGGTGCGGCAACGCTGGCGGGCACCGTGCGGTGGCCGACCCCGACCGGGATCAGCCACCTACTGGATGCCTTCCGCCCGCGGCCGGTGCCGTCGGACAATGATCCGTCTCGTGGGATGACCACGCGGCCCGGGTCACTGGCCGCCGTGGACCACCTGGACCGGGGTGTGGCCGTCGTTGGTGCCTGGTGTCGGCGTGGAACTCCGCGGCGAGCAGCAGCAGATCGGCGTCGAGCCGGCGGAGAAGACGCGAGAGGCGATCGCCGTTCTCGAGCAGCAGCCGTGAGGTGGCACGACCCGCATTCGACCGAACGCCGGGATCTCAACCTGGACGATGATCCATCCGACCCGTTCCGGCGCATCGTCTGCACCCGGTCCGCGAGCCAGTCGAAGTCAGCAGCAGGCACGCGGGCAGGATCCCCTGCTTCCATTTCACGATCGGATCGAGTGTGATCACACCGAGGGTGCCGCGGCGATCGGCATGTCGGATGCCGCCGAAGTGACGTCGCCAGACGAGGTTCCAGTGTTCGTGTGCCTTGTACCGGAAGGTGCCGGGCGGGGCGCCGTCTTCGTGAGGTCGCCGACCTCGTGGTCGCCCTGCCCCACGGGACATCGAGCCCGGTCCAGTACCGGCGGTAGTAGCGGTAGTAGGTGTCGCCAGCGAGCCACACGGCCGCCGCGGTCCTCTGCCTGTACGTGCCGACAGGGCCGAACACGCCGGCGCCATCCACGTCCTGTCCCCAACGTCCTTCCACCATGTCTCCGGTGTGCAGCACGAGGTGGGAACCCCTCGTGATCTGTCCGATCGACGTCTCGGGGTACGTGCGCCATGAGGCGTTCGCGCCGCGTGGCATGCCTCGCCGCCAGTACGTAGAGACGCGGTAGTCAGCGACGTCGGTATGCGGCACACCCGACGTCGAGACGACGCGGTCGGTGTCTGCGCGTCCGCAGGAGCGCCCGGCGTCTCCCATCCCGTCGCGGGCCTCTGACCATCTCTTTCGCACACGTTCGTGCCGACTGGTCCCGCGGTTCGTGCTCGTCGTCACCCGTTCGTTGGCGTGACGTTGGCACGCGCACACCCGGTGACGGTCCACGTAGGTACGCTCCACCGACCGGACGAACGACGCCTGGCCATCGATCAGCGGCCAACATGGTTGGCCAGTGTGCTGATGGCGTCGGCCAGTGCGCCAGTGACTCGTTCAGGTGGCGGATGTCGTCCGCTCGGGCGAACTCATAGCTCATTGCTGACTTCCTGACCCCTCGACGAACCCCAATGTCCGAAGGCCCTGGTCGTAAGCGCGGTGGACGGCGGCCGAAACCTCGTGCGGACATGTGCGATGATCCTGGCCGATGGGGCGACAGCTCAACGCGGTGGGCGCATGCGGCGACGCGATACCCATCTACCCGGCGGCCTGGCGCAACGCGCTGGTCGACGTTGTGCACGCGCCGCCGCCGGCGTCGACCCGCCCGGCGTTCGTCGGTGTCCGACGTGCGCGACACGGTGCTCGACTCGACGACGCATGCGAACCGGTCTACTGCTCGTTGGAGTGTCGTGAGCGGATCGCGCGGCGGCGGGTCGTCGAACGCGAGTATTGACGCCCCCGAACAAGCGGTTCTCTCGTCGAGGGTGTGCCGAGCTCCACATCCTCCCCGATACGTGCTCGGGTGCTGACCGCTGACCACAGCACAACCGACCACACCAGCTCGATCACGCCTACCCCGCGGCCAGTTGCCGCGACCATGACGAGACCCAGCACGACGACCGTCAGCAGACCCAACAGGACCGCGGCGACCGCGCGGCCGAATGCTGTCCATATATGTCTGTCACGTCCTGCTCGGACCCGCCATCGTGGGCGGGGCTCCGCGTTGCCGCCGACCGGAAGCCATAGCTGGTCCACCGGTCGGCGGCGGATCCAGTGCTCGCCATCGAACCCCCGGACGGGGGGATCATACGCGATCCGCGGTGTCGACCGAAACTCCTCCGGGATGGCTGACAGCTCGCAGACGCACCGAGTAGCCCGATCCCTCCGCAGGCGCTGGTCTGCGACGCGCCAACCATGACACTCGAACATGCATTTGGTGTTGGGTGGCGTCCTGCCAGCGATGAGTATCCCACTACAGTCCTGCCGCGACGGCTGCGCGGCGATCCTTCGCGCACCAGGCGGCCAATGGGGGACCTCCGTGCTCCCGGCCGCCGACCGTCCGCGGCGTGTGGCGGTTCGCCAAGCCCGGTCCGCGCCGGATCCTGTGTGCCGAGCACGCGGCCGAGCTCGCCGGCCATGAGCGGTTGAGCGGGCCGTCGAGTTCTACGACGCCACGGTCGAGGACTGACCTACCCCCGTCCTGCGGCTACGGGTGGTCGTCGCCCCCGTCAACCGTCGCCCGTCTTCCGTCAACCGCTCCAACTCACCCACCGCGGCCAGCACCTCCGGGGACGCCTCGAACCACTCCGACGCCGGATACCGCCACCGATCAAGCCGCCGGTGGAGCGCGCGTTCCCGCGGCTCCCCCCC
>DATHVN010000187.1 GCA_035461305.1 Euzebyales bacterium
TGCCCGTCGTAGCGGGCCGCGATCGACGCGGCCACCGCGTCGGGCAGGCGGGTGTCACCGCGCGCACGCGCCTGGGCGACCTGCCGGTGGGCGTAGCGCAGGACGTCGGCGAGATGCCCAGCCCACTCGTGGCCGGCCTCGGCGGCGGCTTGCAGTTCGCGCAGGTGATGCGCGTTGCACAGGCCGTGGCCGATGTCGGTGTAGCGGCGATAGGCAGCCCATCCGTCGTGCACCGCGACGCCGCGGAACGCCGGCAGGACGCCGGCGGCGTCGGTCGCGGCCTTGCCACGGCGGGCGTGCACCGTCAGCAGCGTGTACAGCGCGGTGGCTGCGACGTGCACCCAGTGCAGCCGTCCGGCGACCCTGGCGCCGGTCTCATCGACGCACACCACCCCGGCGGCGATCAACCGTTGCCGAACGATCTCGGTGGCCGGCGCGACCGCGTCGCCGGCCTGGGCGGCGACCGCAGCGACGGTGCCCGTCGACACCGGCGCGCCCAACAGGTCCGCGAGCAGCTTGGCGGTGCGGTCGACCGGCAGATGCTGATACACCGCCAGATAGCAGATGACCGCACGCACCCCGGGCCCGTAGCACGCCGGGGACCTCGCCTCGTCGGGGAACCCCGCGGTGGTCACCTGCCCGCAGCCGCACCGGCGGCGCTGCGCCCGGTGCTCGGTCACCCGCAGGCGTAGCGGTGGGATGTCGAACACCTGCCGGCGGACCACCCCGGCCACGTCGGCGTCATCCAGGCTGGCGTCACAGCCGTGGCAGCGCTCCGGCGCGTGCTCGATGACCTCGTCGGGATCGGCGGTCTGCGCCAGATGCCGGCCCGGATCGCCCGGCCGTTTGCCCTTGCGGCCACCACGACGGCGTGGGGTCGCGGGCTTCTTGCGCAGCCCCTCCGCCGACGGCGGCGTCGATGAGTTCGACGAATCCGCGTCCAACCGTCGCCGCAGCTCGGCGACCTCGGCGCGCAACTCGGCGATCACCGCGTCCCGCTCGGCGACCATCTCCACCAGCCGCGCATAGCTGGGCGCCCCCGAGCCATCCTCGGGTCGATCAGCAGGATCGGCAGTGTCAGACACCAGACCGCCAGTGGGGGAAGAACACGGTCACCACCAGCGACAGCGCGGCTGCCACCGCCACCGGCCGCACAGAACTACACCAGCGTGACCCCCCGATCAAGCACCCTGGACAGCCCGCTCAAACCCACTACCTGAACAGATACCCTCGGACATCCCCGGATCTGCAATGGTTCGCCGAGCGCTTCGTCCGGCCTCGGGACTTCGTGCCCAGACAGCTGTTGACGGTCCGGCTGACGATGCGTCAGGCCTGCCGAACCGGGTCGCCACGGTCTTGGTCGACGGGGTGACCGTGAGCTACAGACCAACCTCGAGTGGCGGTTGACGGTCGCGGTCGAGGCCCGGGCTGCCGACTCGAACGACTTGTTGCAACATTCGGCGGGTGTTGGGCTTCTGGTCGACGGCGAGCGCGTGGCCGCGGCGCTGGCCGATGGCGTCGATCCAGGCG
>DATHVN010000188.1 GCA_035461305.1 Euzebyales bacterium
CCAGCGCGATCGCACCGAGCACCCCGGCATGGTCGCCGAGCACCGGTCGGACGACGTACGAGTTGACGTGCTCCGTGATCTCGGGCACGTCCAGATACGCGTTGAGCCTGTCGATCAGGCGCGAGCGCATCGCGTCTAGCAGGCCGTCGAGGTGCATCACGCCGCCGCCGAAGATCAGGCGTGCTGGCGAGAGGATGTAGGTCATGGTGGCCGCCATCTGCGAAAGGTAGTCGGCCTCGAGGTCGACGGCCCCACGCAGCTCGTCACCTGCGAGATCATGCGCTGGCGTGCCCCAGCGGTCGCCGATTGCCGGGCCCGCGGCCAGGCCCTCCAGGCAGTCACGGTGGAACGGGCAGCGGCCGGCGTAGGTGTCATCAGGATGCCGGGCGACCGGCACGTGTCCCATCTCGGGATGCAGCAGGCCGTGGATCAGCTGCCCGCCCAGCAGACCACCGCCGCCGATGCCCGTGCCAACCGTGACGTAGACGCACGACTTGACATCCGTGGCCGCGCCCCACCGCGCCTCGCCCAGCGCCGCACCGTTGACGTCCGTGTCGAAGCCGATCGGCACGTCGGCGACCTCGCGCAGCGGCGTCAGCACATCGGTGTCGCGCCAACCGGGCTTGGGCGTCGAGGTGATGTACCCGAAGGTGTCGGAATCCGGCCGCAGGTCGACGGGGCCGAACGACGCGACCCCAATCCCCCGGAGCCCGTCGGCGTGCTCGGCGACGAACGCCTGGGCACGCGCGAGTGTCTCCCCCGGAACGCTCGTCGGGAAGGTCGTGACGTCGCGCAGGTCACCCGGCCCCGTCCCGACCGCACACACGAATTTCGTGCCGCCAGCCTCGATCCCGACGTACATCTGCCACCCATCCTTGTCGACTGTTGCCGTACGCATCATTGCGCAACGGACAGGCCACGATGCGACGGTGCCATCAGCAGTGCTCTACGATCGGCGGCATCCGACCAGCTGCCGGAGGCCCGAGGGGCGTTGGGCGATGATCCTGTCAGACCGTTCGATCCGCGAGGAGCTCGAGCGCGGGCGCATCGTCATCGACCCGCTGGCCGACGACGCCGTCCAGCCGTCGAGCGTCGACCTGCGCGTCGACTCCAGCTTCCGGGTGTTCGCCAACCACCGGTACCCCTACATCGACGTGCGCGAGCGCCAGCCCGACCTGACCGAGCTGATCAAGGTCCCCGACGACGAGCCATTCGTGCTACACCCGGGCGAGTTCGTCCTCGGCAGCACCCACGAACGTGTCGCGCTGCCCGACGACCTCGTGGCGCGCCTGGAGGGCAAGAGCTCACTGGGCCGGCTGGGGCTGCTCATCCACTCGACCGCAGGGTTCGTCGATGCGGGCTGGGACGGCTGGCTGACCCTCGAGCTGTCCAACGTGGCGACGCTGCCGATCGCCATCTACCCGCGCATGAAGATCGGCCAGCTGGCGTTCTTCCAGCTGTCGACGGCCGCGGACCGTCCGTACGGCACCGCCGAGCTCGGCAGCAAGTACCGGGGGCAGCACGGACCCACCGCAAGCCGCTACTTCGAAAACTTCGCGGAGCCTGGTTCCAGGAAACACGCGTAGGGCCGGCTACGCCGGTCGCAGATCCGGGTTGGTCGAGGTCGGGTCGATCTCCAGACACACGTGAGGCCTGAGGCGCCTCCCGCCCGGCGCCCCAGGCCTCACGTCCCGCCCCCTTCGTCGCCTCCCGTCAGGCACCGAGGGTTCGCGGTCCCGCCACCTCAGGCTGTCGCCAGCATCAGCCGGTGGACCTCCCGGAGGTAGACCGACGAGTACGACACGCCCCGCTCGGCCTCGGTCAGCGCCCGCCGCGCCACCTGCCGGACCGCGTGTCGAAGCGAGTACCCCAGGGCCGTCAGCTTCGCGACGTCCTGTGCCACTGTCAGCGCCATCGTCGTGCCCTCCGCGTTTCGTTGTTGCAGCCACGAAGATGACCGATCAGCGCACGCCTGTCGTCATCAGCATTGGGGAATGTCACGACTGCACCACGGACGCGTCCCATCGCCGTCACCCGAAGGTCGACTGGCTCGTCGACGCAGGCATCGCGCAGGTCTCGACGAGAGCGACAGCCCTCCGCGGGTCAGGACGTTGTCGACGCCTCATCGCCGTTGACGGCGGCGACGGGCAGGAGCGACTCGGCGAGGATGGACGACACGTCGACAACGCGGACCTGGCCCTCGGCGAGGCCGTCCGGGCCGGTGCGGTCCTGCACCGCGTCGTCGAGCATGACCAGGCAGAACGGGCAGGCGGTCGACACGACGTCCGGGTTGAGGGCGAGCGCCTCGTCGATCCGCTCGGTGTTGACACGCTTGCCGATCGTCTCCTCCATGTAGAACCGCGCACCGCCGGCGCCACAGCAGAACCCGCGGTTGCGACAGCGCGGCATCTCGACCGCCTCGAGCCCGGCGACGGCGTCGACGACCGAGCGCGGCTCGTCGTAGACCTCGTTGTGGCGGCCCAGGTAGCACGGGTCGTGGTAGGTCACCCGCGCCACCACGGGCGACTGCGGGTACAGCGTGCCCTCGGCGACGAGGTGGGCGAGCAGCTGGGTGTGGTGGATGACCTCGAAGTGGCCGTCGAGGTCGGGGTACTCGTTGGCGAGCGTGTTGAAGCAGTGGGGACAGGACGCCACGATCCGGACCTTGTCCGCACCCGCCTCGGTCAGCGTCTCGATGGTCTGCTCGGCGAGCATCTGGAACAGGTACTCCACGCCAAGGCGCCGCGCGGGATCGCCGGTGCACGTCTCGGCCTGGCCCAGCACCGCCCAACGCAGGCCCGCCGCGTTGAGCAGGTCGGCGACGTTCTGGGTGGTCTTCTTGGAGCGGTCCTCCAGCGCGCCGGCGCAGCCCACCCAGAACAGGTAGTCGACCTCGTCGGCCGCGACGTCCTCGCCGAGGACCTTGACGTCACGGCCGGCCGCCCACTCCAGCCGCTTCGACGCGCCGAGGCCCCACGGGTCGCCGGAGTTCTCCAGGTTGCGCAGCATCCCTCCGGCCTCGGACGGGAAGGATGACTCCATCTGCGCCTGGTACTGGCGCAGATCCATGATGTGGTCGACGTGCTCGATGTCGACGGGGCACTCCTCTACGCACGCCCCACAGGTCGTGCACGACCACAGCACGTCGTAGTCGATGACCGCGGGCGCGCCCGGGGCGTCCCCGACCAGCGGTGGAACCTCCCCGTTGGTCGCGTCGCCCGACAGCAGCGACGGGCCGCGCTCCCACAGATGGTCGCGCAGGTCCATGATCAGCAGCTTCGGCGACAGCGGCTTGCCGGTGTTCCACGCCGGGCACTGGCTCTGGCAGCGTCCGCACTCAGTGCACGAGTAGAAGTCGAGGAAGCGCTTGACGCCGAACTGCTCGATCGCGCCGACGCCGAGGACCTCGTCCTCGCCCATCTCCTCGATGTCGATCCGCTTCGTCTCAAGCGCACCGAGCGCCTTGGGCTTGCGCGCCAGCGGCACCGTGAACGGGATCGTGAAGACGTGCAGGTGCTTGGAGTGCAGGGTGAACACGGCGAACGCCGTGAACACGGCCAGGTGGCACAGCAGCGCGACCACCCCGACGAGGTGCAACGTGTCCGGACCGAGCGACGCCAGCCGGTCGCCGACCCACATCGACACGAACGCGCCGTCCGGGTACGGCAGCGTGTCGTCCGCGCCACGCACCCCCCGCAGGATCAGCACCGAGTAGAGCAGCGCGAACTCGAACAGCAGCACGTACCAACCCTGGTCGAGGTTCGACCCCGCGAATCGTGACCCGCGCCCCAGGCGCCCGGGCGCCTGCGCCAGACGGACGAGCACGAACCCGGCGACCCCGACGAGGACCAGCAGCGTGAACAGGTCCTGGAGGAACCCGAGCCACTCGCTGGTGCCGATCAGCGGGATCGCGAACTCGGGGTCGAACACCTCGCCGACCGCCTCGACGGTCTGGCTCTGCAGGATGATGAAGCCCCAGAAGATGAATGCGTGCAGCACGCCGACGCCGGACCACGCAAGGATCTTGCGTTGGCCGAGCACCTCGTCGACCAGCGACGTCCACCGTCTCCGCACCTGGGCCAGCCGCTCGGGCATCGGCTGCGCGACGCCGAGCAGGCGCACCAGGTACAGCAGCCGCCTCCCACCGAAGAACGCGCCCGCGCCGAGGATGGCCAGGCCCCCCACCAACCGCACGATGTCCAGCGTGTCCATGATGCTCCTTGCTGCGGGCTGACCGGCCCCCAGCGGACGGGATGCTACGACGCACGCTACTAGCCACCTGCCCCCGGCGACAGCCTGGTGGGGTCAGGACGGGCGGCCACCGCGGCGCGATCTCCTGCGCGTTCAGCGCTCGGTGACGGGTCAGGCGTCTTCGGGCTCGAGCGCGTAGCCCAGACCACGCAACGCCGATCCGGTGCCCACGATCGCAGCGACCCGCTTGCTGCTCGCCATGGCAGCCGCCACGCAGTCTCCGTAGGTGAGCGTGACGTCGGGATTGGCCGCCATCACGGCGAACGCGCGCTGACGCAGCTGGTCGTCGCTGTCGACGATCCGGATGCCGCCGCCGCGCACGGACTGCGCGAGCGCATCGCGGAAGGCGACGGCCCGGTACAGGCCGGGGTCGCGTCGCAGTGCCGTGGCTGCCTCGGCGACGGCGATGTCGGTGGTGACGAGCAGATCGCGCTGTTCGAGCAGCCGCTCGAAGTGGCTCAGCATGCTCTTGTGCGTGGGGTGACCGGGCCGCAGCAGGGCGATCATCGCGCCGCTCTCGACGTAGACCTGGCGCATCAGGACCGCCCGCTGCGCTGCCGGCCATGCGAGCGCAGCGGCGTCGACCCATTGCGGGCCAGATCGAGCAGCGGAGCGAACCCCCCGCCGGAGTTCTGGTGCTCGAGGTAGTGCCGCAGAGCTCGCCGCACGTGTTCGGCCTCGGACAACCCGGTGCGCCCGGCGAGCAGCTTCAGCTCGTGATCGAGGTCCTCGTCGAGGTACAGCTGCTTTCGTATCATCGCGGTCCTGAGCGTAGAGCATTCTGCGACAGTGCCCCGAACTCGGTCACCCGCAGGCCCGCCGTCCACTACTGTTGGTGCATGATCGTGCGTGCGCTGCTGCCGGCGGTCCTGCTGCTGGTGCTGGCGGCGTGCGGCCAGGGCGGGCCTGTGTCCCAGGACACCGGGGGTGACACCGCGGTTCCCACTTCGTCCGCCGCACTGACGGTGGATCCCGCGACGCTTCGTCCGTCTGAGGGCTTCGACGTCTCCGAGGTCGTCTTCACCGATGGCGACGAGCGGATCACGATGCCGGTTCTCGTCGCCGACGAACCGTCGCTGCGATCGACCGGGCTGATGCGCCGGACCGAGCTGGCCGACGACGCAGGCATGCTGTTCGTGTTCGACGAGCCCACCAGCGGCGCGTTCTGGATGAAAGACACGCTGCTGCCGCTGTCGATCGCCTTCGTCGGCTCGGACGGCACCGTCCAGCAGGTGCTCGACATGGAGCCGTGCGCCGCCAATCCCTGCCCCCGCTACACGCCCGACGACCCCTACGTACGCGCGGTGGAGGCGAATCAGGGATACTTCGCTGCACACGACATCACGGTCGGGTGGTCGCTGGAGTTCGGCGGACGTGGCGGAGGTGGGCAATGACGGTCTGGGTGATGTGGCTCGTGGCCGTCGTCGTGCTGTTGCTGCCGGTTGCGCTGATGGTGATCTTCCACGGCCAGGACGTCGCGGACAGTCGCGGCCGCCGCATCAGCAGCCGCTGGCGGCGTCGACGCTGACCGCTGGGCGTGCATCGGCGCGGCACCGACCGACGAGGTGATGTGCGCAGCCGAGCGCGCTGGTCGCGGCTGGAAGGTGTGCACCGCCGTACGCTGAGCCGCCATGATCGACTTCACCGGCAGGACAGCACTGGTCACCGGATCGTCGCGTGGCATCGGGGCCGCGATCGCACGCCGCCTCGCTGCGCTCGGTGCGACCGTGGCCGTGCACTACCGCGCCGAGCAGGCCGCCGCGGAAGCGACGCTGGTCGGCCTCACCGGTGACGGACACCTGATCGTTGGCGCGGACATCACTGACCCCGATGCGGTCGGCCGTATGGTCGCCCAGGTCGTCGCGGCACTCGGCGGGATCGACGTGCTCGTCAACAACGCGGGTGTCTACACCCACCATCCGCTCGACGACGTGAGCTACGACGACTGGCAGGAGGCGTGGACCGACACGCTGGCGGTCAACCTGCTCGGAGCCGCCAACCTCACGTGGTGCGTCGCGCGGCACATGATCGACACCGGTCGCGCCGGACGGATCGTCAACGTCTCGTCGCGCGGTGCGTTCCGTGGTGAGCCCGACCATCCCGCCTACGGGGCGAGCAAGGCGGCACTGAACAGCATGAGCCAGTCGCTGGCGCAGCACCTCGCGCCGCACGGGATCACGGTCTCGGCGGTCGCGCCTGGCTTCGTCGAGACCGATATGGCGGCGTCCCTGCTCGACGGCCCGGGCGGTGACGCGATCCGCGGACAGAGCCCGCTGGGGCGGGTGGCCACCGCCGACGAGATCGCGGACGTCGTGGCATTCCTGGCGTCGGACCGTGTGGTCATCACGACGGGCGCGATCGTCGATGCCAACGGCGCGTCCTACCTGCGGACCTGAGCTGGCCTCGTCGCCCGGCAGGTGGGCGGGCGCCGGCACGTGCGGGCTGGCGCCCATGAGGTGGTACAGCGGAGCGAGCACGAGGACCGCGTCGACGAGTTGCACGGTGTGTCCGTCCGCCGCGAGCGGCAGCGCGTAGGCGCCGGCACCGCCGCCCGCGTCGAGGATCGTCGCGGGTGGGGCCCGGTAGGTGGCGCGACAGGATGTCGAGGGTGCGCCACCACTCCAGTCGTCCGATCGGGTCCGTCCTGAGACGCGCGTGCTCGTCGGCGTCGTCACGATCGTGGCGGAGGATCGTCGGATCCGCGGGCTGATGGGTGATGGACGCAGTGAGCCGATCAATGCGTCACGGAGGTGTCAGGTGTCGAGGACCAGGCAGAACGGATGCCCGGCAGGGTCGAGATAGACACGGAAGGCGACGGGATCGGGCTGGACCTCGGTCGTGCGCGCGCCGATGGCGAGCACGGCCCGTTCACCCGCGTCGAGGTCGTCGACGAGGAAGTCGAGGTGGGCCTGCTGCGCACCGTCGGGTTCGGGCCACGGCGGCGGTTCGTGTCCAAGTGCCAGCTGGAACGCCAGCGTGTGCCCGCCTCCGCTGTCGAGCTGCACCCAGTCGTCATCGCGGTGGCCCACGGGCCAGCCCGTGATCCGTCCGTAGAAGTCGGCGAGCGCCTCGGGGTCCGGGCAGTCGAGCGCGGTCAGCTGGAGTCGTGCGATACCGGGCATGCGCCAGACGATACTACGCGACCACGCGACGCGACGTAGGGTGCGGTGATGGCCGATGACGACCGTGCCCGGGCACACGACGTGGTCGTCCTCGGCGCCACCGGCTTCGTCGGCCGCCTTGTCGCCGCTCACCTGGCGTCACACGCGCCGCCGCACGTGCGGGTCGCGCTGGCGGGCCGGTCCCGCGCGAGGCTGGAGGAGGTCCGCCGCGGCCTCGGTGCCCGCGCGGTCGACTGGCCCCTGCTGGTCGTCGACGCCACCGATCCCGACGCCGTCGGAGCGATGGCGGCCGACAGTCGGGTCGTCGCCACCACGGTCGGTCCGTACGCGCGGTATGGGCTGGCGGTCGTCGATGCGTGTGCCCGCGCCGGCACCGACTACGTCGACCTGACCGGCGAGGTGTTGTTCGTACGGGACGCCATCGACCGCCACCACGACACCGCCGGTGAGACCGGGGCGCGCATCGTGCACTCGTGCGGGTTCGACTCTGTGCCATCGGATCTCAGTGTCCTCCTCGCCGCCCGGGCGGCCGCCGGCGACGGCGCGGGCGTGCTCGCCTGGGCGACGCTGGTGCTGCGATCGGCCTCCGGCGGGATGAGCGGCGGCACTGTGGACTCACTGCGCGTGCAGGTCGACGAGCTGGCCGATGACCCGTCGCAGGCACGGATCGTCGACGATCCCCACGCGCTGAGCCCGGACCGTGCTGCAGAGCTCGATCCCGGCCGCGAGCACGGCGTCGCCGTCCCGCGATGGGACCCGCAGCTGTGCACGTGGACCGGCCCGTTCGTGATGGCGCCCTACAACACCCGTATCGTGCGACGAAGCAACGCGCTGCAGGGATGGGCCTACGGGCGCCGCCTGCGCTATCGAGAGGTCGTGGGGTTCGGCTGCGGCTGGAGGGCTGCGCTGCGTGCGGCGGGCATGGCGGCTGGCATCGCCGTGGGGCTGGGCGCGATGCGCGTCGGTCCGGCCCGCGCGGTGCTCGATCGCCTGCTCCCCGCACCGGGTGAAGGGCCCGACCGGGCCCGGCGGGAACGTGGGCACTTCCGCTTCGACCTGCACGCGGCCACTGTGACGGGTGCGCGGTACCGGGTGCGCTTCGCCGCACGGGGCGATCCCGGTTACGCGGCGACGTCGGTGATGATGGGTGAGTGCGCGCTGGCGCTGGTCGTCGACCGGGCGGCGCTGCCCGACGCCGCGGGCGTGCTGACCCCGGCGACCGGGATCGGGGTCGTGCTCGCGGACCGGCTGCGCGCGGTCGGCTTCGACATTGCCGTCGAGCGGGTGTAGCGACAGCGGTCACTCGCCGGCAGCGTCGGCGACCAGGTCGAACAGCGCGTGCTGCTCGGCGTAGCCGACCTCGTCGAGCGTGAACGCCGGCCAGTGCTCGTGGATCGCCGGCAGGACCTTCGCCGGGTCGCGGATCAGGAAGGTGTGGGTGAACCGGGACAGGAAGTCATCGTCGAGCATGTGCGTGACGTGGTGCGCGAAGTCCTTGATGAACACCGGGCCCTCGGCGACCGACGCGGAGCATGCGCCACACCGACGCCGACGTCAGCCTGGCACCGTCTCGATGCGTGCTCCCGCGGGCTGCGCGCTCCTCCCCGGCGTACCAGGCCGCACCGAACGGTTCATGGAAGCATCGGTGGTCGCCACGCTCGCGCATCATCCGCTCGAACGCCGTCGACGTCGACCGCGGGACGCCCCCACAGGGCGAGGATGCGGTGGCTGGGCTTCACGCCGCCTGATCGTACGCAGGGATCACCGGCGCAAACCCCTCGTTGGTCGGCCAAGCCACTGGGCCGCCGTTTGCCGAGTACGGGCGGCAAGGCGATAGAAAACTTGAGCGCAACATGCTCAGACTTCTTGCCGCCATGCACCACGCTGCTACTCTGTGTGCAGGTTCAATGTAGTAGTCGGACGACAAGGAATGCATCCATGGCACGAGCAGTAGGTATCGACCTCGGGACGACGAACTCGGTCGTCGCCGCGATGGAGGGTGGTGAGTCCACGGTCATCCCGAACGCCGAGGGCTCCCGGACGACCCCGTCGGTCGTCGGCTTCTCCAAGTCCGGCGAGGTCCTCGTCGGCGAGGTCGCCAAGCGTCAGGCCGTCACGAACCCCGACCGCACCATCCAGTCCGTCAAGCGTCACATGGGCACCGACTGGAGCACTGAGGTCGACGGCAAGACTTACACCGCGCAGGAGATCAGCGCACGCATCCTGCAGAAGCTCAAGCGCGACGCCGAGGCATACCTGGGCGACGAGGTCAAGCAGGCGGTCATCACGGTCCCGGCCTACTTCGGCGACGCCCAGCGGCAGGCTACCAAGGAGGCCGGCCAGATCGCCGGGCTCGAGGTCCTGCGCATCATCAACGAGCCGACCGCGGCCTCGCTCGCCTACGGTCTCGACAAGGAGGGCGAGCAGACCATCCTCGTCTTCGACCTCGGCGGCGGGACGTTCGACGTTTCGATCCTCGAGATCGCGGAGGGCGTGTTCGACGTCAAGGCGACGTCGGGTGACACGAACCTTGGCGGTGACGACTGGGACCAGGCGATCATCGACTGGATGGTCACCCGCTTCAAGGACAACCACGGGGTCGACCTGTCGAAGGACCGCATGGCGCTGCAGCGGCTCAAGGAGGCCGCGGAGAAGGCCAAGCGCGAGCTGTCGACGACCACCGAGGCGTCGGTCAACCTGCCGTTCATCACCGCGACCGCCGAGGGGCCGCTCCACCTCGAGGAGACGCTGTCGCGCTCGCAGTTCCAGCAGATGACCTCCGACCTGCTCGACCGGACCCGCGAGCCGTTCAGCGCCGCGATCCGTGACGCGGGCATCAAGCCGGGCGACATCGACCAGGTGATCCTCGTCGGCGGGTCCACCCGCATGCCCGCCGTCGTGGACCTGGTCAAGGAGCTGACCGCCGGCAAAGAGCCGCACAAGGGCGTCAACCCCGACGAGGTCGTCGCCGTCGGCGCGGCGTTGCAGGCCGGCGTGCTGAAGGGCGACGTCAAGGATGTCCTGCTGCTCGACGTGACGCCGCTGTCGCTGGGCATCGAGACCAAAGGCGGCGTGATGACCAGGCTCATCGAGCGGAACACGACGATCCCGACGCGCAAGTCCGAGGTCTTCACGACCGCAGAGGACAACCAGCCGCAGGTCGAGATCCACGTCCTGCAAGGCGAGCGCGAGATGGCCGCCTACAACAACACGCTCGGCAAGTTCCAGCTGACCAACATCCCGCCGGCCCCCCGGGGCGTGCCGCAGATCGAGGTCACCTTCGACATCGACGCCAACGGCATCGTCAATGTGTCCGCGAAGGACCGAGGTACCGGCAAGGAGCAGTCGATGACGATCACCGGGCAGAGCGCCCTGCCGCGGGAGGACATCGACCGCATGGTCCGCGACGCCGAGCAGCACGCCGAGGAGGACAAGAAGCGCCGCGCGGAGGCCGAGGCACGCAACACCGCGGACAACCTGCTGTACCAGACCGAGAAGCTGGTCAAGGACAACGCCGACAAGATCTCCGACGAGCACAAGGCCAAGCTCGAACAGACGCAGGGCCAGCTGCGCGAGGCGATCAAGTCCGACGACATCCAGTCGATCCGCAACGCCAGCGATGAGCTGATGCGGGTCAGCCAGGAGGTCGGGCAGGCGCTGTACGCCGCGGGGGCGGCGGACCAGGCAGGGCAGCAGGCGACCAGTGGCTTCGCCGGTGCTCACGATGCCGGTGACGACGACATCGTGGACGCCGAGGTCGTCGACGAGCCCGAGGACGACGAGGGGGTTGCGTGACCGACGCACCCAAGGACCATGACGCCGGCGCGGCCGACGCACAGACCGCGCCGGACGGCGCCGCTGGCGAGACGGCCGTCGACGGCCAGCCGGTGACCGGGTCCGATGGTGCCGACGCGAGCGGCGGCCAGGTCGACCCGGCGCTGGCCGGGGTCACGGCGGCGCTCGAGCAGGTGACGCGTGAGCGCGACACCTACCTGGACCACCTGCGGCGCGAGCGCGCGGAGTTCGAGAACTTCCGCCGGCGCAGCCAGAAGGAGCGCATGGAGGCGCTCGATCGTGGTGCCGAGGCGCTCGCCGTGCAGCTGCTGAGCGTGCTCGACAACTTCGGCTACGTGCTCGAGGCCGCCAAGGACGCCGACGACGCCGTCGCCAAGGGCGTCCGCATGGTCCACACTGAGTTGCGGGAGGTCCTCGAGCGCGCAGGCCTCGAGGACGTGCCCGGCGTCGACGCGCCGTTCGACCCGACCTGGCACGACGCCGTCATGCAGGTCGACGGCGAGACGACGGACGACGGCGAGCCCAGGGTGGCGCAGGTGCTGCGCAACGGCTACCGCTTCAAGGGACGGGTTCTGCGGCCGGCAACGGTCGCCGTCACCCAGTAGGAGGTCAGGTGAGCCAGCGCGACTACGTCGAGAAGGACTACTACCGTGCGCTCGGCGTCGACGAGAAGGCTGAGCAGGCCGAGATCGCGAAGGCCTACCGCCGGCTCGCGCGCGAGCTGCACCCGGACGCCAACCCGGACAACCCCGACGCCGAGACCCGGTTCAAGGAGGTCAGCGAGGCCTACTCGGTCCTGTCGAACCCCGAGAAGCGCGCCGAGTACGACAAGGTGCGCCAACTCGTCGGCAGCGGCGCCTTCGCCGGCGGCTTCCCGGGGGGCGGCTTCCCGCCCCCGGGTGGCGGCTTCCCGCCCCCGGGTGGCGGTGGGCAGACGTTCGACCTGTCGGACCTGCTGGGCGGCCTGTTCGGGCAGGGGCAGCCGCAGGGCGGCAGCCCGTTCGGCCGGCAGCGCGGGGCGCAGCCCAGCGCCCGCGGACGGGACCTCGAGACCGACCTGACGCTCTCGTTCGAGGACGCGATGGCGGGCGTCACCACGACGTTGCGCATCAACGGCAACGCCGCGTGCTCGACCTGCGGCGGCTCGGGAGCGCGGCCCGGGACCAGCCCCCAGGTCTGCCAGGTGTGCCGTGGCACCGGCGCGATCGCCCGCGACCAGGGAATGTTCAGCTTCTCGGAGCCGTGCGACACGTGCGGGGGCTCCGGTCGTGTGATCCCCGACCCGTGCCCCGCGTGTGGCGGGACCGGCGTCGAGCGTCGATCCCGCGAGATCCGTGCCCGTATCCCAGCAGGCGTCAAGGACGGCGCGAGGATCCGGCTGAAGGGCAAGGGCGAGCCAGGCCCGCCCGGCGGTGTGCCCGGGGACCTGTTCGTCAAGGTCCACGTCACGCCACATGAGATCTTCGACCGACGCGACGACGACCTGCTGCTGCGGTTGCCCGTGACGTTCGCCGAGGCGGCGCTCGGCACCAGGGTGACCGTGCCGACCCTCGATGGCCCGGTCACGCTCAAGGTGCCGGCCGGCACCGAGTCGGGACGCACCCTGCGGGTCCGCGACCGCGGCGTGCCGACGCGCAAGGGCGGGCATGGCGACCTGCTCGTGACGATCGACGTCGCCGTGCCGCGCAAGCTGACGCGCACACAGCGCAAGATGCTCGAGGACTTCGCCGCGACGGACGACGGTGACGTCCGTGCGCACCTCGACAGGTACATGACCGCATCATGATCCCGCTTCCGCCATGACCCTCGACGCCGGCGTCTACATCATCTCGGTCGCGGCTGAGCTCGCCGGCGTGCATCCGCAGACGCTGCGGACCTACGAACGGAAGGGCCTGGTGACGCCCAAACGGACCGCGGGCGGCACCCGCCGCTACTCCGAGCGCGACGTGTCGCGCGTGCAGCTGATCCAGCAGCTGACGCAGGAGGAGGGCATCAACCTGGCGGGTGTCCTGCGCATTCTCGAGCTCGAGGACCAGATCGAGCGTCTCGAACGCCAGCTCGAACGCAGCAGGCGCGAGACCGAACGTGTGCGCGAAGCATCGCGCGAGGCTCTTCGCGAGGCGCACCGCCGCGCCTCGACCGAGCTGGTCCTGTACCGGCAGACCCAGATCGAACGGCTCCGGGAGTCCTGATCTCAGGCCCCGGCGCGGCCCGCACCCATCGCACTGTCCACCGGTACGACGTCATCGACGGGTGGACCATGCCATGGACGGCGGGTCGCCGCCGGCATCGGCCGTTCGGTCACGACGGCGACGAATCAAGACCCATGTCATGCCCATTGCCCCGATCGGACAACGATCGGGGCGCCCGTGGTGACCTACGGTCAGCGCCGTAGCACCCACCCGGCGTATGAGCCCGAAACACCCGCGGGGTCTGACCTGATGAACCACTGGATGCGCACACGCACGATCCGCATGATCGGCTTCCTGTTCGGACTGAGCCTCGTGCTCACGGCGTGTGACGCGGAGGACCTGCTGGCGTTGCTCGACGGCGGCGTGGCGGACCAGGGCCCTGCCGCCGAGGCGGCCGCCGGTGACGATGTTGCGGAGGATGCTGACGCCGCTGAGGACAGCGGCGAGACCACCGATGAGGGCGATGCCGCGGAGGGCAAGTCCGAGGATCGCGAGTTCCAGTGCCGCAGGGACGACGTCAGGGAGGCGGACAAGGCTGGCACCGAGGATGCCGGCGACGACCCGTCCGCCGCCGCCGACGGTGGTGGCGCTCCTGCCAGGGCTTCTGCCGACCGTGACGGTGCGAAGGACAGCGACGACGCCGACACGGGCGGTGACGCGGCGGGGGGCTCCGGCGACAGCCAGGCCAGGAAGCCCAGGCCCGCTCCGGAGGAGAAGGCACCGTCCGGCGGCAACAGCGGTGGCTCGTCGGGGAACCTGTCGGCGATCGAGCAGGACATCTTCGACCGCCTCAACGCGACCCGTCGCGAGGCCGGCATCAAGGCGCTGACGCCGAGCGCCGAGATCTCGCGCGGCGCGCGGTCGTGGTCGTGCGACATGGCAGCCAGGGGCAACTTCCGCCACGCCGACCTCCGTGCGGCCGGCGTGTACGGCGAGAACATCGCGTGGGGCCAGCGCTCCGCCGCCGAGGTGCACCAGGGCTGGATGAACTCGTCCGGGCACCGCGACAACCGGATGAGCTCACGGTGGGCCGAGTACGGCGTCGGCGTCTGCGAGAACAGCAACGGCCGCCTGTACTTCACGGAGCGCTTCCGCTAGGACGCCCTACCCCCCACGACCGACGGCCCTGTTCTGCTCCCGCGGCGGGGCCGTCGGCGTTGGATGACGGACGGCCGGGACCACGCGGTCCCGGCCGTCCGTGGTCACCCAACCTCCGGTTCGGCGGCGACCCGTCGGGGGCGTCACGCGGCGTGGAACTGCTCCTCCTCGGTGGAGCCGTGCATGGCCAGCGTCGACGCGGTGCCGCCGGTGACGGTCTGTGCGATCCGGTCGAAGTAGCTGGCGCCGACCTCGCGCTGGTGGCGCGTGGCCGTGTAGCCCTGCGACTCCAGCTCGAACTCGTGCTGCTGCAGCGCGACGTAGGCCGACATGTGGTCGGAGGCGTACCCGCGTGCGAGCTCGAACATCGACGCGTTCAGCGCGTGGAAGCCGGCCAGGGTCACGAACTGGAAGCGGTAGCCCATCTCGCCCAGCTCGCGCTGGAAATCGGCGATGACGTCGTCGTCGAGCTGCGCTTTCCAGTTGAAGGACGGGGAGCAGTTGTACGCGAGGCGCTTGCCCGGGAACTCGGCATGGATGGCGTCGGCGAACTTGCGCGCCTCGGCCAGCTCCGGGGTCGACGTCTCGAGCCACAGCAGGTCCGCGTAGGGCGCGTACGCAAGTCCCCGGGCGATGCCCGCCTCCAGGCCGTTGCGCACATCGTAGAAGCCCTCCGGGGTGCGGGTGCCTGTCAGGAAGACCCGGTCGCGGGGGTCGACGTCGCTGGTGATGAGTGTCGCCGCCTGCGCATCGGTCCTGGCGACCAACAGTGTCGATACGCCGGCCACGTCGGCGGCCAGCCGCGCTGCCGCGAGGGTCCGGACGTGCTGGCTGGTCGGCACCAGCACCTTTCCACCCATGTGCCCGCACTTCTTCTCACTGGCCAGCTGATCCTCGAAGTGCAGTCCGGCGGCGCCGGCCTCGATCATGCCCAGTGCCAGCTCGTAGGCGTTCAAGGCCCCGCCGAAGCCCGCCTCGCAGTCGGCGACGATCGGCGCGAGCCAGTAGCGGTCCGTGTCGCCCTCGAGCGCGGCGATCTGGTCGGCGCGGCGCAGCGCCGAGTTGATGCGACGCACCAGCATCGGGGCGCTGTTCACGGGATACAGGCTCTGGTCGGGGTAGGTGTTGCCCGACAGGTTGGCGTCGCCGGCGACCTGCCAGCCCGACAGGTAGATCGCCTGCAGCCCGGCCTTGACCATCTGGACCGCCTGGTTGCCGGTCATCGCGCCCAGCGCCCGGACGGGCTCGTAAGCCGCGAGCAGCTCCCACAGCCGCTCGGCCCCCGCGCGCGCGAGGCTGTGCTCTACGTGGACCGACCCCCGGAGCGCGATGACGTCTTCTGCGGTGTAGTCACGCTGGATGCCGGCCCACCGGGGGTCCGTCTCCCACTCTGTCCGCAGCGCATCGGCGTCGCTACGGTGTGCGATCTCGTCCATGCAGTGCTCCTCACTTCGCGGAGCCGCGCTGACGCGAACCCCTGAACAGTCATGGCAACCTATAGTGTTGTTGTGAGATGCTTGGCATACCAAGCCGGACCTGGAGCAACAATGACGGATCTTGCGGTTACCGCTGAGTATGTCGGAAGTTCGCGGCTGGATACCCTCGTCTTCGGCCAGCGCCTCCGTCACGTGCGGCAGGAACGGGGGCTCACGTTGAACGAGCTCGGTGACCTCGTTGGTCGGCGGGCGCCGTACCTGTCCCGGCTCGAGAACGGCAAGCGCGAGCCGACGCTGTCGCTGATCGGTGCGCTCGCGGACGCCCTCGAGGTCACGCCGGCGGACCTGCTGGATCCGATGCCACCGTCCCGGCGTGCCGAGCTCGAGGTCGCGCTGGACCGCGCGCAGGACGACCCGCTGTACCGGCGGCTGGGGCTCAACGGGTTCCCGCTGTCGCGCAGGGTCGACGACGACGTGCTCGAGCACGTCATCGCGCTCTTCACCGAGCTGCGCCGCGTGAGCTCCGTGCGGGCGCAGACGCCCGAGGAGGCGCGCAAGCACAACGCGCAGCTGCGGGCGATGATGCGCGAGCGCGACAACTACTTCGCCGACATCGAGGCCTCGGCACGCGAGGCGCTCGATGCCGTCCACTACGCCGGCGACGGGCACCTGACGGCGCGGATCATCGACGACCTGGCGTCGCACTTCGGCTTCCGCGTCACGGCCGTGCCGCGGCTGCCCAGCGGCCTGCGCTCTCTGGCCGACCTGCGCAACGGGCGGCTGTTCGTCCACGAGCGCGAGCGCGTGGGGACCCTCATGTCACGCTCGATCGTCGCGCAGTCGCTCGGCCACTTCGCACTGGGCCACGGTGATCCCGCGAGCTTCGGCGAGTTCCTTCAGCAGCGCGTGGAGGCCAACTACTTCGCGGGGGCGCTGCTCGTGCCCGAGTCGTCGTCCGTGCCGTACCTGCAGCGGGCCAAGGACGCCCACGACCTGTGCATCGAGGATCTCGCCGAACACTTCTTCGTGTCGTACGAGATGGCGGCGCACCGCTTCACGAACCTCGCCACCCGTCACCTCGGCATCGCCACGCACTTCCTCCGCTCCGACGCGGAGGGCGTGATCTGGAAGGCCTACGAGAACAACGGCGTGCCGTTCCCGGCCGACCCCGACGGTGCGATCGAGGGCCAGCGGGTGTGCCGGCGCTGGGGCACGCGGCGCGTGTTCGAGTCCGACCAGCTGCGGACCGTCCGCCACCAGTACACCGACACGCCGGCGGGGACGTTCTGGTGCGTCACCGTGCGCGAGGCCGGGCGTGAGCCCGAGCACGCCGTCACCGTCGGTGTCGGCTTCGGCGACGCCAAACACTTCCGCGGTCGCGAGACCCGGGAGCGCACACTGTCGGGTTGCCCCGACGAGCCGTGCTGCCGCGAACCCCAGCCGGAGCTCGCCGGTCGCTGGGACGGCCACGCCCGGCCCCTGGCGAGCTCGCACAGTCACGTCCTGGCAGCGCTGCCGGTTGGCGCGTTCCCTGGCGTCGACATGCCCGAGGTCTACGAGTTCCTCGACACCGCCTGAGCGCGCGCCCGTCACGTGTCGCCGCCCTGCCGGGCGATCGGCGGCGGTGCGTGGAAGTCCCACGCACGGAACAGCACCGCGTGCGCGACCCCCATCGCCCTGCCCTGCTGCCCGGTGATGGCGATCAGCATCTGGCGGGGCGGTGGATGGCCGGGGATGCCGGCCGGGTAGCCGCCGTGGGCCTCCAACGACGCGATGCCGCGCTCCAGCGGCGCGCCGGTAACGTCGACGCCGTGGGTCGGGCGCGGGTCACCGGACACCAGCAGCCAGCGCGGGGACCACGGCTCGAGCTCCTCTGCGATCAGCTCGGGAAACACCCAGCGGTTGCCCGCGTCGCGCAGGGCGTCGAGGGTCGCGAGCCCGGCCACGCGGTGGTCGGCCTGGTTGAGCCCGGCCACGAACTCGATCTCCCAGGAGCCCGACACCACTGCGTCCGGCCAGAAGGTGCGGATCCGTCGCGCGATGTCACGTCGCAGGTCGAGGCTGTACTCGAGCACGCCGTCGGGGTGTCCAGGAACTCCACGCCGCGACACCGACGGCCTCCGAGCCGGTGAGCTGCTCCCTTACGCGCATGGGACCGGTCCGCTCCGGCGGGCTGTTGTCCATCCCCGCCTCGCCGCGGGTCAGCAGCAGGTAGGCGACGTCGATGCCCCGTGCGGTCCAGGCCCCGATCGCGGCAGACGTGCCGCACTCGATGTCGTCGGGATGCGCCACCACGCACAGGACGCGACGGAAGGCGTCCTCGGGAACGGTGGGATCGTTGCAGCCGTCATCGTGATGCTCCTGGTCGCGGATCGGTCGCGCCGTCGAACGACGGGCACCGGCGAGCCGTCAGGCGACGCCCGGTGGGGACCATCCCATCGCGCTGCGATGGCACGCAACGTCCGCGTGCTGACCCGACCCGCCCCTCGGGCGACCTCGCCGGTCCGGCGCTGCCACCACGGCGCTCAGCACCGCAGCTCGAGGTCCTTGCCGCGGCGACGCGAGAGGTCGGACAGGCCGCCCACCACCACCGCGGGCGACATCGGCTCCAGTCGCCGTCCGTCGCGGCGGCGCAGGCTCACCGTGCCATCGGCAGCTTCGCGGTCACCGATGACTCCGGCGAACGGGACGCCGCGCTCGTGGGCGTGGCGGATCCGCGCACCCAGCGAGTGCCGTGCCTCGACGACCTCAGCGCGCAGGCCCGCGCCCGCCGCCTCCGCGACCACAGCCTGCGCAACCCCGTGGTGGACGGCGTCGACAGGGAGCAACGCCAGCTGCACCGGCGCCAGCCACACGGGGAACCGACCCCGGTACCACTCGATCAGGTGAGCGACCAGGCGCTCCATGGTCGAGATCAGCGACCGGTGGATCACGACGGGCTGTTCGAGTCCCCCGTCAGCCGCGCGGTACGACAGCTCGAAGACGCTCGGCAGATGGAAGTCGACCTGGACAGTCGACAGAGTCAGCTCGTGACCCTGGGCGTCACGGACCTGCACGTCGATCTTCGGTCCGTAGAAGGCGGCCTCGTCGGGTGCCTCGTCCCAGTCGGCACCGTCGGCCGCCAGCGTCGCCCGCAGGGCATGCTGTGCGCGGTCCCACATCGCCGGAGCCTCGACGTAGCTGCCCTGCGGTCCGCACAGCGACAGGCGCAGCCGATGGTGGTCGATGCCGAGCACCGCGTACGCGCGGCGGATCAGCCCGAGGACCTCGGCGACCTCCGATGCGACCTGGCCCGGTGCGACGAAGACGTGCGCGTCGTTGAGGGTCATCGCACGGACGCGGCTGAGCCCACCCAGCACGCCAGAGCGCTCGTAGCGGAACATCGTGCCCAGCTCGGACAGCCGCACGGGGAGGTCCCGGTAGCTGTGCTGGCGCGACGCGTAGATCAGCAGGTGGTGCGGGCAGTTGCTGGGTCGCAGGACGAGCTGCTCGCCGCCGACGTCCATCGGTGGGAACATGTCGTCATCGGAAGTGCTGCAGGTGACCGGAGCGCTCGTACAGCTCGGGCTAGCCCAGCACCGGGCTGAACACGCGCTGGTACCCAGCGTCGCGCTCGAGGTCGACGATGTACCGCTCGAGCTGCTCGCGGATCACCGCGCCGGAGCGGGCAGCCACAACGGCAGACCGGAGCCGACCAACTCATCGGAGGTGAACAGATCGAGCCGCCGGCCAAGCCGTCGATGGTCGCGCCTGTCGACCGGCTCGCGGACGTCGGGCGGGTCGTGGGCTGCGACGGCGGGTGACGGAGGGTGGGGCGCATCGGGCATCGATCATCCTCTCGGGCGGGGACCGACCTCGGACGCGCGAACGCCCCGGGGTCCGGCCCCGGGGCGTGACGGTTCTCCGTATGGTGCGCTAGCGCGACGATCCGGCCTCGGGGGCGTGCTCCGTGGCCGTCGTGGTGCGTGCGTGGTGATGCATGGCCCCACTCTACCGCCTGCCCGCCGCGCGCTATTGTTGCCCGGTCGTTCCCACTCCGCCGTAGCCAGGGGCGAGCAATGGGTCGGTCCGTGATCATGACCGTGGACGACGACGCGAGCGTGTCTCGGGCCATCGCGCGGGATCTGCGCCGCCGCTACGGCGAGCACCACCGCATCGTGCGCGCCGAGTCCGGGCTCGACGCCCTCGACGCGCTGCGCGAGCTCGTGGCCCGGGGTGAGCCGATCGCCGTCCTGCTGGCCGACCACCGCATGCCGGGCATGAAAGGCGTCGAGTTCCTCGAGCGGGCGATGGACATCGCGCCGACCGCCAAGCGTGCCCTGTTGACGGCCTACGCCGACACCGGCGCGGCCATCGCAGCGATCAACACGGTCGACCTCGACAACTACCTGCTCAAGCCGTGGGACCCGCCCGAGCAGCAGCTGTATCCGGTGCTCGACGAGCTGCTCGATGCGTTCGCGGCGACGGAGCGGCCGGCGTTCGAGGGCGTGCGGGTCGTCGGTCACCGCTGGTCGTTGCCGTCCAACGAGGTCAAGGAGTTCCTCGCCAGCAACGGCGTGCCGTTCGAGTGGCTGGACGTCGAAGGCGAGCCGGCGCGGCGGCTGCTCGAGGCGGCGCGGGCGACCGACGACGATCTGCCCGTCGTCGTCGCGCCGAGCGGTCAGGTGCTGCGGGCGCCGACGACGCGCGACCTGGCCGGCGAGATCGGCCTGTCGACGTCGGCCGCCCGTCCGTTCTATGACCTCGTGATCGTCGGCGGCGGACCGGCTGGCCTCGGCGCTGCGGTCTACGGTGCGTCGGAGGGCCTGCGCACGCTGCTTGTCGAACGCTCCGCCACCGGCGGGCAGGCGGGCCAGAGCTCGCGCATCGAGAACTACCTCGGATTCCCGGGCGGCATCAACGGCGGCGAGCTGGCGCGGCGGGCCAGCAGCCAGGCGCTGCGGCTCGAGGCCGAGATCCTCAACGCCAGCAAGGTCACCGGCATCTCGTCGCGTGGCGCGGCGCACGTCGTGGCGCTGGCCGACGGCTCGGAGGTGTCGGCGCAGGCGTGCATCGTGGCCACGGGCGTCGCCTACCGGCGCCTGCCGGCGGGCGGCGCCGACCGCTTCACGGGTCGCGGCATCTACTACGGCGCGGCCACCCACGAGGCCGTCAACTGCAGGGACGAGCACGTGTACGTCGTGGGCGGCGCGAACTCGGCGGGTCAGGCGGCGGTCCACTTCAGCAGGTATGCATCGGAGGTCACCGTGCTGGTCCGCGGCGACTCGCTGCACCGCGGCATGTCGCAGTACCTGATCGACCAGATCGGCCGCGTCGACCGCATCACCGTGCGGGCCTGCACCGAGGTCGCCAGCGTGGACGGCGACGGCCACCTCGAGTCGCTCGTGCTGCGCGACTCGTTGACCGGCGAGCACGACGCCGTCGAGACGAGCCACCTGTTCGTCTTCATCGGCGCGTCGCCGAGCACCGACTGGCTGGGCGATGGTGTCGTGCGCGACGAGCGTGGGTTCGTGCTCACCGGTCCCGACCTGATGCGCGACGGCAGGCCGCCCGCGGGGTGGACGCCCGAGCGCGAGCCCTACTACCTGGAGACCAGCGCGCCGGGTGTGTTCGCCGCGGGTGACGTGCGCCACCAGTCGGTCAAGCGGGTGGCGTCGGCGGTCGGCGAGGGTGCGATGGCGGTGACGCTGGTGCACCGCTACCTGGAGGGATCGTCGTGACGTCGGAGCTTGGCGAGGAACTGCGCACGACTTTCCTGTTCGAGCGGCTGTCGGACGAGCAGCTCGACTGGCTGGTCGAGCGCGGCGAGGTCTGCACGTTCGACCGCGGCGCGCACGTGTACGACGAGGGCGAGCCTGGGGAGCACTTCTACGTGCTGCTCGACGGCGGCGTGCGCTTCACGCGCCAGGTCGGTGCCGACGTCATCGAGCTCCCTGAGACCACGCAGCGTGGCGTGTATGCGGGCGCGACCCAGGCGGTCATCAGCCGCAGCGTCGATACGTACCTCAACAGCCTGCTGACCACGCGCCCGTCGCGGTTCTACCGGCTGCCGACCGTCGACTTCGCCGACTTCCTGCACCGTTGGTTCCCGATGGCGGTGCACCTGCTGGAGGGCCTGTTCATCGGGGTGCGCAACAGCGAAGCGATGGTCCGGCAGCACGAGCAGCTGACCGCCCTCGGCGCGCTGTCGGCGGGACTCGCCCATGAGCTGAACAACCCGTCGTCGGCGGCGATGCGTGCCACCGGGCAGCTGCGCGACCGGGTGGCGGCCATGCGTCACAAGCTGGCGATGCTCGCCGACGGACGGTTGTCGGCCGACGACCTCGGCGACCTGGTCGCCGCGCAGGAGCGCGTGGTGGAGCTGGCCGCGAAGGCCCCCCGGCGGTCGGCGCTCGCCGAGTCGGAGGCCGAGGACGACTTGACCGACTGGCTGGACGCCCACGACGTGGCGGGCAGTTGGGAGATCGCGGCCGTGTTCGCCGCCGCCGGCGTGGAACGCGCGTGGCTGGCCGACCTCGCCGGGCAGGTCCACCCGGCGATGCTCGAGCCCGCGTTGCGGTGGCTGACGTACACCCTCGAGACCGAGTCGCTGATGACCGAGATCGAGGAGGCCACCGGTCGGATCTCGACGCTGGTCACCGCGGTCAAGCAGTACTCCCACATGGACCGCACGCCCTTCGCCGACGTCGCCGTGACGGAAGGGCTCGACAGCACGCTGACGCTGCTGGGCCACAAGCTCGCGACCATCGACGTGCGCCGCGACTACCCGGACGAGGTGCCGGTAGTGCCCGGCCACGCCGGCGAGCTGAACCAGGTATGGACCAACCTGATCGACAACGCCGCGCACGCGATGGACGGCGAGGGTGTGCTCACGGTGTCCGTACGGCCGCGCGACGCCGGTGTCGACGTGGTCATCGGCGACACCGGTCCCGGGATTCCCGGGGACGTTCGGCCGCGGATCTTCGAGGCGTTCTTCACGACGAAGCCGGCCGGCGAGGGTTCCGGGCTGGGACTCGAGATCGCCCACAGGATCGTCACCCAGCGTCATCGCGGCAGCATCGCGGTCGACTCGGAGCCGGGCCGCACGCGGGTGCGCGTGTGGCTGCCCGGCGCCGCGATGCCGGTGCCCCGCGCACCGGACCTCGCCTAGGCCGGGACGTCCTCGGCCAGCTGTCCGTCGACCCGCCTGCGGTCGACGTAGCACCATGCCCAGTCGTCGTCCGGCTCGGCCGACGCGACTGCTGGATGGCCGGTGTCGCGGTGGTGGGCCGCTGCGTGGCGGTTGGGCGACGAGTCGCAGCAGCCCACGTACCCGCATGTCAGGCAGATGCGTAGGTGCAGCCACCGACCTCCCGTCCGCAGGCAATCCTCGCAGCCGGGTGCGCTGGGCGTCACCGGTGCGATGTCGGCGAGGTGGACACATGCCTCCCCGGTCGGGTGGAAGCTCACGGGTTGGTCGGGGTCGACGACGGCCCTCGACCCGTCGCGTGCCAGATCGCCGCTCCAGCCGACGTGGCGGACGCGCTTGACCTCGGCTGCGATGGCCGCGGGGGCCAGGCCGTAGCGCTCGAGCACCCGCACCGCAACGCCCAGCGCCGACGCGTCCTCGGCGGTCACGACGTCGTCGACGCCGAGTCCGGCGGCGCTCGCACCGTCGGCGACGCGGGCGATGACAGGCACGCCCGGTGCCACGACACCGGCGGTCGCGGCGATGCGCGCGACGGCGTCCGGCTCGTCGTCTGCGATCACGAGGCACCGCGCATCGGGCAGCGCGGCGGCCTCCAGCGTCGCCCGCCGCGTGGCGTCGCCCCGCAGCACGGCATACCCGAGGTCCTCAGCTTCCGATGCCCCCGTCGGCGACAGCGTCGTGGTCACGAAGGGGATGCCGTTGCGGTCCAGCAGTGCCGCCAGCGACCGCGCGGCCGCCCCGTAGCCGGCCATGACGACGTGGCCGGTCAGCGCTTCCGGTCGCCCGTCGAGGTCCTCATCGAGCACGGCCGTCCGCCGCGCCGCGAGCCGTGTCGCCAGCCGGTGGCCCGCCGACGACATGGCGGGCGTCGCCACCATCAGCACGACGGTGGCCGCGATGAAGGTCTGGCTGCCAGCATCGCCCAGCCCGGCCGGCGAGAGACCGGCCGATCGACCCACCCCCTCGAGCACGAACGAGAACTCGCCGATCTGCGCCAATCCGAAGGCGGCGACCGCCGCGATCGGCGCAGGCGCACGCAGTGCCGCGACGGCGACGCCGGTGGTGACCAGCTTGATCGCCGCCACCACCACGACGACCGCGAGCACCAGTGGCAGGTTCGACCGCAGGAACGCCGGGTCGAGCAGCATCCCGATGGACAGGAAGAACACGGCGCTGAACAGCGCCTGCAGCGGGATGACCTCGCCGAGCGCCTGCAGGTCGAACGCCGAGTCGCCCACCAGCAGCCCGGCCAGGAACGCACCAAGCGTCACCGACCCGATCAGTAGCCCGCTGACGTACGCAGTGCCGATGCAGATCGCGATGACGACCAGCAGGAAGACCTCCTGGGAGCACGACCGCGCCACCGCCTCCAGCAGCCGGGGCATCACCCGCCTGGCGCCGAACAGCACGGCCGCCACCACCAGGGCCGCGCGGCCCAGAGCGATCACGATATCGACCGCGGTACCGCCGTCACCAGCGAGCATCGGCACGATGAGCACGAACGCGACGATCGCCAGATCCTGGAAGATCAGCAGCGCGATCTGCACGCGGCCGTCGCGCGTGTCTGTGCGGCCCCGCTCGGCGAGCAGCTTCAGCACGATGGCCGTCGACGACAGCGCGACCAGCATCCCGCTGAACAGCGCATCGGGCGCGGAGGCGCCGACCGCGAGGCACAGACCTGCGGTCGCGGCGATCGCCAGGCTCACCTGTAGGCCGCCGCCACCAACGATGAGCCGCCGGATCGCGAACAGCCGATCCAGTGAGAACTCGATGCCGATGGTGAACAGCAGCAGGATCACTCCGAGCTCCGCTGCCGCGTTGACGGTCTCGATCGAGCGGACCAGCCCGACGGCGTTGGGACCGATGACAACGCCGGCCACCAGGAACCCGACGATGGGGACCTGGCGCAGCCGACTTGCAAGGTATGCAGCCACCGCCGCGGCGATCAGCAGGGCGGCGACCTCGGTCAGGAACGGGGGCGCACCCGTGCCCGCAGCAGCGGCTGCGGCCAGCGGAGGAGCACCCATCGCAGCTCACCCTAACCTCGTTGGGCACGGCCGGCTTCCCAATCGTCGTCACCACTCTTCCCCGGTTCCCGTCCGTGGCGGCCGAGGACGGGATCATCGGGTCGACGACTGTCGCTGGTAGGCCGGTACGTCACAGGCGTGGGTGTAGTCGATGGCCGCCCAGAACCGGTCGGCCTCGGGGTTGCCGTCGAGCACGAGCAGCAGAGCATCCTCGGCGCCCATGTCAGTCAGTGCCCGCGTGAAGTCGTCAACGAGCGCCGAGGCGACGCCCTGTCGGCGGTGGTCGGGATGCGTCGCCAGTCGTGACACCGTCGCGACCCGCCCATCGAACGAGCCGAGCAGCGCACCGACGATCTTGCCGCCGCTGTCGGTGTCCATCGCGACCAGGAACAGCTCGGGTGCCCGCAGCAGCATCCGCTCCATCTCGTTGCGGAAGCCGCGTGGCGACGGCACGAGGCCGCAGTCGGTCCACAGATCCGCGACCTCGTTGAGGTCGAACGAGCGTGCGCGACGGACGCGGAGGACGCGGGGATCGGGCATGGATGGTCCGCGGGGATCGGATCACATGTCGCGCGGATTCTACGGGTCGCGGCGAGCGGAGATGATCCTGACGCGAATGGATTCCGGATGACCGAGGGCTTGTGCCTCGGGTTACGATCAGCGCAGTCGTCCAGGATGGAGCCATCATGCCGATCGCCACGCCCGACAGCTACACCGAGATGCTCGACCGCGCCAAGGCCGGCGCCTTCGCCTACCCCGCGATCAACGTGACGTCGTCGCAGACGCTCAGCGCCGCCATCCGCGGCTTCGCCGAGGCGCGCAGCGACGGCATCGTGCAGGTGTCGACGGGCGGGGCGGGCTACTTCTCGGGCCCCAACAAGAACGACATGACGGTGGGCGGCGTGGCCATGGCGACGCTGGCGCACGTCGTCGCCGACCAGTACGACGTCACGATTGCGCTGCACACCGACCACTGCCCCAAGGACAAGCTCGACGGCTTCATGCGACCGCTGATCAGGATCAGCCAGGAACGCGTCGCGAACGGTGAGCTTCCGCTGTTCCAGTCGCACATGTGGGACGGGTCGGCCGTCCCGCTCGACGAGAACCTGCAGATCGCCGAGGACCTGCTGGCAGAGTGCGCCAAGGCCAACCTGGTGATGGAGATGGAGATCGGTGTGGTCGGCGGTGAGGAGGACGGCGTCGTCGCCCAGATCAACGAGAAGCTCTACACAGCCGACAGCGACTTCGTCCGCACCGCCGAGGCGCTGGGGATCGGCGAGAAGGGGCGCTACATCCTCGCCGCGACGTTCGGCAACGTGCACGGTGTGTACAAGCCCGGCAACGTCACGCTGCGACCCGAGATTCTCAAGCGCGGTCAGGACACCGTGGCGGAGGCGTTCGGGCTCGAGGCCGGCAGCAAGCCGTTCGACCTGGTGTTCCATGGTGGCTCCGGATCGACGCTGGACGAGATCCGCGAGTCACTGGACTACGGCGTGGTCAAGATGAACATCGACACCGACACGCAGTACGCGTTCACGCGGCCGATCGCCGATCACATGTTCAAGAACTACGACGGCGTCCTCCGCGTGGACGGCGAGGTCGGCATCAAGAAGACCTACGACCCGCGGACGTGGGGCAAGAAGGCCGAGGAGAGCATGGCCGCCCGCGTGGGCGAGGCGTGCGAGGCGCTGCGGTCGGCCGGCACGACGATGGCCGGCGCCTAGGCGCCGCCCGCGCTGCGTGAGCGGGCATCCGACCGTCATCCACGAGCGCGTCGCGCAGGCGCGCGACGGGGACAACCCGACCGTCATCGCCCGGATGGCATCGGGTTGGGCGGTCCTCGGCGATCACCAGTTCCTTCCGGGGTACGCGCTGCTCCTGCCGGACCCCGTGGTGGTGCACGTGACCGACCTCGACCCCGGACGGCGAGCCCGATACCTGCTTGACATGACACGCGTTGGCGAGGCGCTGCTCGAGGTGACGGACAGCTACCGGATCAACTACGAGATCCTGGGCAACACCGCACCGGCGCTGCACGCGCACGTCTTCGCGCGCTACCTGTGGGAGCCGGACGAACACCGCGCCGTGCCGGTGTGGTCCTACCCTGCCGAGACCCTGCGCACCGTGCCGTTCTCATTGGAAGAGCACGGCGGACTGCGCGGCGCGCTCGCCGATGTGCTGGCGCAGGATGGTTGACACCCGCACCCTGGCGGAGGATCATCGGGCGCCGATGTAGACCCCTCGGCGACGCTCGTGGTGGTCCGCGCAGTGCGGGCGGCCGGCGCGTCGTCGACGCGACCGCAGGCCGTCACCACGGACGGCCTGCGCCACCCCCGTGCGAGGTGCCGGTCGTCACGCCGACACTGGAGCACCTTGTGGACCCGCTCGAGATCAGACCGGCCCGGCCCGACGACGCCGAACAGATCCTGGGCCTGCAGCGCGCCGCCTACCGGATCGAGGCCGAGCGCTACGGCGACGTCACTCTGCCGCCGCTGGCCGAGACGCTCGACGACCTCATGGCGATGTTCGACACGCACACGATCCTGGTCGCGCGTCGTCCGTCGCGGCCGATCCGATGGTCGGGACGGTGCGCGCGCGGCTGGTCGGCGACACGGCGCACGTCGCGCGCCTGGCGGTGCGCCCCGCCCCGCAGGGGCACGGGATCGGCCGGCGGCTGCTCGTCGCGATCGAGCGGGCGGTGGCACCGGTGGACCGCTACGAGCTGTTCACCGGCCACCGCAGCGAGCGCAACCTACGGCTCTACGCGCGTGCCGGCTACCGCAGAATGCGGACGGTGCGCGAGTCGGACCGTGTGTCGTTGATCTTCCTCGAGAAGGTGGTCGCCAACGGAGGTGCGCGATGACCGGTCTGCTGGTGATCCTCGCGATGGCGGTCGCGGGAGGCGCGGCCATCGCGCTGCAGGCTCAGCTTGCCGGCGTCGTCAGCGACCGCGTCGGCACACTCGAGGCGGTGTTCATCACGTACGGTGTCGGTGGCGTACTCTCGGGCGTGCTCATGCTGCTGGCCAGAGGCGGCAACCTGGCCCAGCTCCGCCACCTGCCGGCCTACATCTACCTCGCGGGAGCATTCGGCCTCGTGATCGTCGGGGCCATCTCGTTCAGCGTCGGGCGCCTGGGAGTCGTCCGCGGGCTGCTGCTCATCACGGTCGCGCAGTTCGTCGTGTCCGCGGCGATCGACCAGTTCGGCTGGTTCGGTGCCGACGTCCAGCCGCTCACGCTCGCGAAGGCCAGCGGCATCGTCCTGCTGCTCTGCGGAGGGTGGCTCGTCCTGCGATGACCGTGGCCGGGACACCAGCTGAACACCCGTCGACATCGTCCGACCAGAGCAGCGCCTGCTCGGTAGGCTGCGTCGATCATCGACGGCTCTGCGAACGCTGGTGACCGCATGTCCACGCGTGGCAGCTACGAGCCCGGCACCCCCTGCTGGGTCGATCTCATGTCTTCCGATGTCGACGCCTCGACGACCTTCTACACAGGCCTGTTCGGGTGGGAGCCCAGGACCAGCTCGATGGGCGGCAGCTTCATGATCATGCAGCCTGCGCCGAGGGCTGACGGGCACCACGTCGCTTCCTCGCGTCGGGCCTGCCGGTCGGGGCCGTTGGGCGGACGTCCTCAGCTCCGGCCGTCGAGCCCCCACGCGCGCAGCACGGTGGGATCGTCGTCCGCGCTGTCCGCCGTCCGGACCGCCGACCGCGAGAACCGCGGGGCCGCCGCCGGCTGGCGCCCACCCGCCGCCCAGTCGTGGTGGCTGTCGCGATGCGCCAGGTGTGGATGCGCCACCGCCTCCTCGAGGCTGAGCACAGGCGCGACGCACGCGTCGCTGCCGGCGAACCGTGTCGCCCACGCATCGCGGGGCCGCTGCAGGAACGTCGCCGCGATGTGGGCCCGCAGCTGCGGCCAGCCGGCACGATCGTCGCGGTCGGGCCAGCTCGAGGTGTCCACCGAGTCCGCGACGCCGTCGAGGAACGCGGCGTAGAACTGCGGCTCGAGCGCTGCGAGGGCAACGTACCCACCGTCGGCGCAGAGGTACGTGTCGTAGAAGGGCGCGCCGCCGTCGAGGAGGTTCGCACCCCGCTCGTGACGGTGGATGCCGGCGTTGCGGAGGCTCCACGTCTGTGCGAGCAGCAGTGACACGCCGTCGATCATCGCGGCGTCGACGACCTGCCCGCGGCCGGACCGTTCACGCTCGAGCAGCGCGGCAAGCACACCGGCGACCAGCAGCATCCCACCGCCACCGTAGTCGGCGACCAGGTTCAGCGGGATGGCAGGCTTGCCGCCGGCTGGTCCGATGAGCGACAGCGCACCCGAGATCGCCAGGTACGTCAGGTCGTGCCCGGCCCGGTCCGCCAGCGGGCCCCTCTGACCCCAGCCGGTCATGCGTGCGTAGACCAGCCCGGGGTTGCGCTCACCGCAGGTCTCGGGTCCGATGCCCAGCCGCTCCGTCACCCCCGGGCGGAAGCCCTCGACCAGCACGTCCGCCCGCTCCACCAGGTCCAGCGCTCGCGCCAGGCCGGCCCGGTCCCGCAGATCGAGCGTGATCGTCGCTCGTCCGCGGTTGGTGACCTCGTGCTCGGGTGGCACCAGTGCGGTGCCGCCGCCCGGTCGCGCCACACGCAGGACGTGCGCGCCCAGGTCCGCCAACAGCATGCAGCCGAAGGGCGCAGGTCCGAGCCCGGCGAGCTCGAGGACGCGGATGCCGTCGAGCGGACCGGCTGTCCGAGCGGTCACAGACCCAGTCCGCGCCCGATGATCTCCTTCATGATCTCGGTCGTGCCGCCGTAGATCGTCTGGACGCGCGCGTCGGCGAAGTCCCTGCTGATCTGGTACTCGCGCATGTAGCCGTAACCCCCGTGCAGCTGCAGGCACCGGTCGGCGACCCGGACCTGCAGCTCGGTGGTCCACCACTTGGCCTTCGCGGCGTCCTCCGGGGTCAGCTCGCCCTCGAGGTGCCGCGCGATGCACGCGTCGACGAACACCCGAGCGATCGTCACCTCGGTGTCGAGCTCGGCGAGCAGGAAGCGGCTGTGCTGGAACGACCCGACCGGCGCGCCGAACGCGGTGCGCTCCTTGACGTAGGCCAGCGTGCGCTCCAGCGCGCCCTCCGCGGCCGCGACGGCGCTGATCGCGATCGCGAGCCGCTCCTGGGGCAGGTGCGACACCAGATGGCGGAAGCCGTCGCCCTCGGCGCCGAGGCGGTTGGCGACCGGCACCCTCGCGTCGGTGAAGGCCAGCTCGCTGGTGTCCTGGGCGTGCAGCCCCAGCTTGTGCAGGTTGCGGCCACGTGAGAAGCCAGGGGTGTCGTCCTCGACCACGAGCAGTGTCAGGCCCCCGTGGCGGTCCTCGCCGGTCCGGCAGACCGTGACGACCAGGTCCGCGTGCTGACCGTTGGAGATGAAGGTCTTCGATCCGTTGACGAGGTAGTCGTCGCCGTCGCGCACCACGCGGGTGCTGATGCCCGCCAGGTCGCTTCCTGCGCCAGGTTCGGTCATGGCCACCGCCAGCACGGTGTCGCCGGTCGCGACGCCGGGCAGCCACCGCGCCTGCTGCGCCTCGTCGGCGAGGTCGAGCAGGTAGGGCAGCACGATGTCGTTGATCAGGCTGAACGACAGCCCGACCGAGTTCGCTCCGGCTCGTGCGAACTCCTCGATGACGACGGCGTTGAACCGGAAGTCGTCGATGCCCATGCCGCCGTGCGCCTCCGGCACCGCGAAGCCGAGCAGCCCCAAGGCCCCCGCCTCGGTGAACAGGCGCCGGTCGATCATGCCCTTGGCATCCATGTCGTCGAGCTGGCCGACGACGCGGTCGGTGATGAAGTCGCGGACGACCTCTCGCAGGCTGTCGTGCTCTGGCTCGAAGATCGTGCGGCGCATGCGGCGCTCCTGTCGCGCAGATCGTGCGGTCGCGCACACTACAGTAGGCCGCGTGCCGACCCGTCATGCGGTCGGCACACGTTGTCCACACCCGTGGACGCCGGCGTAGGGGCCGGGCGTCGTACCGTGTGGCCGTCCCGACCGACACTGCAATGTGAGCAGCCCGACCAAGGATGCGTGGGTGCAGGACATCTCCACGACGCCGAGCTGGCTGGCCGAAGAGGACCTGGCGTGGGTCCGGGAGCGGGTGCCGCTGGTGTGCGTCGACGCCGTGCCCGTGCGGCTCGACCACCTCGGGCAGGTCGAGAAGGTCGGCCTGCTGCTGCGGGCGCTGCCCGACACGACGGTGAGCCGGGCGATCGTGACCGGACGGATCCTGCGTGGTGAGACGGTGCGCGAGGCGCTCTGGCGTCACCTGACCAAGGACCTGGGACCGGACTGTGACCCGCAGCTTCCGGCCTCGATCACACCGTTCACGGTGGTCGAGTACTTCCCCGACCCCCAGCGCACGGGCTTCCACGATCCGCGCCAGCACACCGTGAGCCTCGCCTACGTCGTGCCGGTCAACGGCGAGTGCCGTCCCGCCGAGGACGCGCTCGACTTCGCCTGGCTCACCGTGGACGAGGTGACCAGTCGCGCGGTGGTGTCGGAGATGTCCCAGGGCCACGACCGCGTCGTGCGCCACGCCCTCGCGTACTGCCGCCGCCTGCCATGACGGCCCGCACAGCGTCGCGGCGCGACGCGCACACCGGCGGGATACGCCGATCGGATGACGCCACGGCACCTCCGCCGGGACAGGCTTGCTGACCGAGCTCGAGTGGCGACCGACATCGCCGCCGCTGAGCCTCGACATCGATGAGCGCCGACTGAGGACACCGGGTGAAGAAGTGGGGCGCCCTGGCTGTGTTGACCGCCGCGCAGTTCCTGATGGTCCTGGACCGGGCGGTCATGAACGTCTCGATCAGCCAGCTGGTCACAGACTTCGACACGACGGTGACCGTCATCCAGGGCGTCATCACCCTGTACTCGTTGGTGATGGCCGCCCTCATGGTCACGGGGGGCAAGGTCGGCGATCTCGTCGGGCGGCGCCGTGCCTTGCCATCGGACTCGTCATCTATGCGGCGGGATCCGCGTTGACGCCGCGTGGTCGGTGCCCGCGCTCGGCTTCGGCTGGTCGGTGCTGGAAGGGATCGGCGCGGCACTGGTGCTGCCTGCCCTCGTCGCGCTGATCGCGGCAACTATGCGGGCCGCGACCGTGTAGTGGCCTACGCCCTGATCGGTGGCGTCGCCGGCGTCGGCATCGCCGTCGGGCCGATCCTCGGAGGCTGGCTGACCACGGACTACACCTGGCGGCTCGTGTTCATTGGCGAGGTCGTCGTCGCCATCGCGATCCTCGGGTCCCCTGCGCATCATCAGTGAGGTCGAGCGGACCGGCCCGGCGCCGCAGCTCGACTGGGTCGGTTCGGTGTTGTCGGCGGCCGGGCTCGAGCTGGCGGTGTTCGGGATCCTGCAGGCGAGCACGTGGGGCGGGCTGCTGCCGAAGAACTCACCGGTCGAGGTCTTCGGATTCGCGCTGACCCCCCTTCGTCGTGGCGGCCGGTATCGGGGTCCTCGCGGTGTTCGCGGCCTGACGATGTCCATCCTCGGGATCGGCATGGGTCTCGTGGCCTCGCAGCTCGGGAACATCATCCAGTCGGCGGTCGGGCCGGCACAACGCCAGCGAGGCGGGTGGACTCCAGTGGACCGCACAGCAGCTCGGGTCGTCGCTGGGTGTGGCGTTGATCGGCGCATCGTCCTGACCGGGCTGTCGGCCACGTTCGTGAACCAGGTCGCAGGTGACGAGCGGATCTCTGCGGACGTCGCGT
>DATHVN010000189.1 GCA_035461305.1 Euzebyales bacterium
GATCGGGTACAGGTTCTGGGGCGCGCGCAGGTCACGATGCGGCGACGACGCGAAGCGCGGCAGCGTCGCCGTCGACTCGTCCGCCAGCACGACGGCCGCCGGCAGCGTGACGCCTTCCTTCGGCGTCTCGCAGCGCACCACCGCCTCCCACGGATGCGCACCGTCGTGGGACAGCCGCAGGTACCACGACCAGTGCTCCCAGTTGTTCGACGCCGTGAGGAACAACGGCGTGCGTTGCCCCACGCCGAGGTGCTCGACCGTGACCTGCAACGCCCGGGGCAGGTAGGCGACCTGTTGCGTCTTGATGTAGCCGACCGTGCGCGGCGTCGTGCGTCCGCGGACCGGACCGTCGAGGAACACCAGGTCGCCAGGGGCGCCGACGTCTCTGGCGATGTCGAACTCACTGGCGCGCATCGCGCCCTGCAGGGCGTTGCCGAGGCCCGCTTCGCTGTCGCTCTGCGCGTGGCAGGCCGCGAAGACCAGCTCACCGCGCTCGTCGGACAGCCCCACACGCTCCACAGTGGCGCTGAACAGCCCCCGACGCACCTCGCAGCGCTCGATGCTCGCGGCCCCGTTGCAGCACACGGCCCCCGCGGCCCACGAAGCGACCAGCCCGGGCGAGGTCGTGCCGTCGTCTCCGGTGAGCCAGACACCGCATTCGCGGCGTCGCACGCCGTCAACGAACCACACCGTCGACGGGGGCCCGGTCGCCGGGTCGAGGGGTGCCCACCGGGCCGACGCCAGCTCGACGTCGGTGTCCACGAATACGGTCGGCTCGGCGAGCATGTCGTCGAGCACGGGTGATCCGTAGTCAGCCGGCCAGCTGGCGATCGCGATGCGCACGCTCAGGCCTCCACCCGCTCGACCGTCGAGGTCTCGCCGGTCCTCCTGACCTCGAACCGCATCGGCATGCGCTCGGCGAGCTCCCGGACGTGGGTGACGAGGCCGACGGTACGGCCCTGGGAGCCGAGCTCCTCCAAGGCGGCGGCGACCACGTCCAGCGTGTCGTGGTCGAGCGTGCCGAACCCCTCGTCGAGGTACAGCGCATCGAGCCGGGCGCTGGTCCCCGTGGCGAGCTGCGCCACGTGGTCGGCCAGTGACAGGGCGAGCGACAACGACGCCAGGAACGTCTCGCCTCCTGACAGCGTGCGGGCCGATCGCAACTCGTCCGCGTTGCGGTGGTCGACGACCATGAAGGCGCCGCTGTCGTCGACCTGTAGCGAGTAGGCCTTCGAGCTGAGCTCGCGCAACCGGATCGACGCGTCGGCGACGAGCTGGGCAAGGGCCTGGTTCAACAACCACTGCTCGAAGCGCTTCGCGCCGAGGTGCTGCCCGAGCGCCGTCGCGGCCTCGGCCAACTGCTCGTCGTCGCGGACCTCGGCACGCAACCGCTCCGCCGTCTCGACCGCCTCGGCGATGCGTGCGCGCGTACCGCGGGCACGCTCGAGGGCGGCAACGCAGGCCGACCGCGGATCGGTCCCCTCGACCGGCACCTCGACGGCCACGCACGCGGCCACGAGCTCGCCGTTGCGGGCGCGCCACTGCTGTGCGACGTCCTCCACCGCCCGTTCCGCCGCGTCCGCAGTATCGGCGAGCACAGGCCGCCGCTCGGACGCCCATGCCAGCAGCTGCGCCCACGAGCCGGCGAGGTCGTCACGCTCGACCGGCGGCGGACCCAGTCCCGCCAGCGGGTCCCGTGCAGTGTCGAACTGCGTCCACGCCGCACGACGGTGACTGTCCAGGCCGCGCATCTGGACGGCCGCCTGCCGCAGTGCCGCGCGCGCGGTCTGCTCCTCGGCGCGGGCGTCGGCGACGTCGCGATCGGCCTGGGCGATCGCCGTGGCAACCCGCGGCACCTCGTTCAACGCCAGTGCGTGGGCGTCTGCCAGCTCGTCGATGCTCGTCACCAGCCCGTCGTGGGCCCCGACCAGCCCGTCGTGTGCGTGCTGGCGGCGCGCTACCTCTGCGTCGGCCGCGCGCAGGGCAGCCGCCGTCCGCGTGACCTGCTGCTCGGCGGCTGCGTGAGCGGCGTCGGCGGCGTCCAGGTCGCCCGCGTCGCCGTGAGCGGGCAGCGTGGTGACTGGCTGCGCACACACCGGGCAGTCGTCGCCCACCTCGAGGCCTTGAGCCAGCGCGCGCGCGAAGTTGGCCTCGCGCACCTGGTCGCGCGTCGCGCGCGCGCTCGCCAGCGCCCGACGCGCGTCCTCGTGGGCGACGTCCGCCGCGGTCCGTGCGGCGAGGGCGGTGTGCAGCTCGTCCGTCGCGGGGCCGAGCTGGGTCTGTCGTGCGTCACGTTCGGCGACGAGGCGCTGCAGCTCAGTGACGACCGCACCGTCGGGCAGGCGGCCCCGCGCCGCCTCGGCCGCCTGGCGCTGCTGCTCCCCCTTCTCGACCCTGGCGGCGGCGTCCGCCTCGGCCTGGGCGGCGTCCGCCAGCCTCCGTGCCAGCGACGCCACCGCGGCGGGCTGCTCGAGGCCGTCGAGCAGCTCTCGCCGCTGTCGCGCATTGGTGGCGGCTGCGCGCAGCTGGGCGCCACGCTCACGCAAGCGCTCGAGCTCCGGCTGGGCGTCGGCGATGCGGACCTGCAGCTCCTCCAGCGTCCCGACCCGGACCTCTGCGGCGGTGAGCGCCCCGGCCGTCGCAGGGGCCAGTTCGCCGTCGAGGCGGCGGCGCGTGTGCTCGACCCGCGTCTGAGCCTGCTTGGCGCGCTCGCGCGCACGGCGACCGATCCGCCGGTAGACCTCGATGCCGAGCAGGTCGACCAGCAGGTTCTGGCGCTCCCCGGACCGCGCGTGCAGGAACTGGGCGAACGCGCCCTGCGGCAGCACGACGCAGCGCGTGAAGTGGTCGAATGACAGCCCCAGCAGCTTCTCGACGCGCTCGGTGAGCTCCTTTTCGTTGCCGGCCAGGGTTGTGGTGTTGCCGTCGGATCTCTGCGGGTCCGCCGGATCCCAGCGCTCGAGCCGCGCCTCCTTCGTGGTCGCACCGGCCTGGGTGCGGCGCACGACCCTGACCGCCGTGTAGCCGGAGCCGTCGACGACGAAGTCGAGCCGGACCTTGGCCTCCACCCGACCCTGGTTGATCACCGGTGCGACCAGCCGCCGGTCGTCGTAGCGCGGCACAGAGCCGTATAGCGCGAAGATCATGGCGTCGATCACGGTCGACTTGCCCGCGCCGGTCGGACCGACGAGCACGAACAGGTCGGTGTCGGCGAAGTCAACCGTCGCCGGCTCGCGGAAGGAGCCGAATCCGGTCAGCTCAAGACGCGTCGGCCGCATGCTCCTCCTCCAGCAGCTGCGTGAACAACGCGGTCAACTGGTCGTCGGTGCCGCCGTGGTCGGCGAGGTAGCGGGCGAACAGCTCGTGCGGCGACCCGTGGACGTCACGGTCGTCGACCGTGCGGCGCCTGTCGTAGCGATCGGCGCTGATGGACACCTCGACGGCACGGGGGAACTCGTCGCGGACCATCCGGGCGAGGCCTGTGCGCGGCGGCTCGTCGAGCACGATCCGGAGATAGGCGTCGGGGTCGATGCCATCGCGCCGCGCGAGCAGGTCGTCCAGCGGGCCGCGCAGCGTACGCAGTCGCCGGCCCGCCTGGAGCGGCAACCTCTCGACACGGGCGGGCGTGTCAGGCGTCACGTCGACCAGCAGCGCCGCCTTGTGGTCCCGCTCCGCCTCTCCGAAGTCCAGGGCCAGCGGCGAACCGGCGTACCAGATCGGTGCGCCGCCGGGGATGCGGTGCGGCAGGTGCAGATGGCCGAGCGCGACGTAGTGGGTCGTCGACGGGAACGACTGGGGCGGCACGAAGTAGTCGAAGATCGTGTGCGCCGCGCGCTCGCCGCCGCCAAGGGCGGGGTCACCACCCGTGACGGTAAGGTGGCCGAGCACGATGTTGACGGCATCCGGCGTGAACCCGGCGGTCAGCGCCTCGATGATCGCCCCGACGCGCTCGGCGTACGCGCTGGTGTTCGCGCCCGCGTCGTGGTCCATCAGATGCTCGGCCCGCACGATCGAGCGCTGGGACAGGAAGGGCACCAGTGCGATGCGGGCGGGCTGCCCGCATCGCGTCGCCAGCTCCAGGACACCGCCGGCGTCGGGACGGCGCACCGTCGCCGCGGCATGGACATCGCTGCGTGCCAGCAGTGGCGTGATCGCGCCCCACCTCCGCGGGTTGTCATGGTTACCCGCGACCAGCACGACCTGGGCACCGGTCTGCGCGAGGTCGAGCAGCGCGGTGTAGACGATCTGCTCGGCCTCGGCCGACGGCGCCGAGGTGTCGAACTGGTCCCCGGCGATCAGCACGACGTCGACGGCGTGCTCCTCGGCGAGGCCCGCGATCTCCGCCAGGACCGCACGGTGCTCATCGGCACGGCTGTGCCCACGGATCGTCCTGCCCACATGCCAGTCGGCGGTGTGCAGCAGCCTCATCGCCCACCCTCAGACAGCGAAGCGGTGGGGCACATGACCAAGCCCTCAGACAGCGAAGCGGCAGGGCACATGACTGAGCCCTCAGACAGCGAAGCGTTAGGAGACATGATCAGAACGGCAGTCCGGCGTCGTCGAGGTCCGCGAACGGATCCTCGGGCTGGGCGACGACCCGGTCGGTCACCTGCACACCGGCCTCGGACGGCCGCGTCGCCCAGGCGGGGAACGGGAACTCGCAGACCAGCGGCACTGGCAGCTCGGGCTGGGACAGGATCATCGTGCCGGGCTTGGCGAGCGTCGCGCGCTGCCGCAGCACCGGTGGCAGGAACCCGTACTCCTCACGACCGGCCTCGGCGGTGTCGAGCCGCCCGACGACGCGGATGGACGAGTTGCCGATGATGCGCCGCTCGACCTCGCTGGCGGTCTGCTGCGCGCCGACGAGGATGATGCCCAGCGACCGGCCACGCTCGGCGATGTCGAGCAGCACCTCTTTGATCGGGGAGGAGCCGTCCCGCGGTGCGTACTTGTTGAGCTCGTCGAGCACGACGAACACCAGTGGCCGCGCCTGTCCGGATCGCTCCTTGTCCTCGAACGTCCGGCGCAGCACGACGCCGACGACGAAGCGCTTCGCACGGTCGTGCAGGTTGTGGATGTCGACGACGGAGATCTGCTGCTCGCGCGCGATGCGGTGCCGCTCGGGGTTCGGAAAGTCGCCGCGGATCAGGTGGTCCAGGTGCTTGCCGGCGCTGTGCAGGCGCCGGATGAAGGCGTTGATCGTCCCGACGCCGATCGCCCGACCCGCCCAGTCGCTGGCCGTGTCCTCCGACTCCAGCAGGTCCGACAGGATGTCGACGAAGTCGCGGAACGTGCGTACCGATCGCCCTTCGATGCGCACGCCACCGTCGCCCAGGCTGATCGCCTCCCGTTTGAGCTTGGCGGTCAGGTGATGGACGATCATCGTGTACTGCTGGCGGTCGTCGGCGGCGTCGGCGAACAGGAACGGCAGCAGTTCGTCGCTGCAGAACTCGTCGAGCGTCCAGAAGAACGCGCTGACGCCGTCGAGTCGCGCGCCCGTGTCGGGCACGGCCGTGGTGGCACCACGGCGCGGCGGCGCCCACAGCTCGACGGACTTGAACGCGCCGCCGGTCAGCCCGAGCGCCTCGTACCTGGCGTGCTCGGCCGGGTCGAGCTGGCGGTTGTCGTGGTCGAGGAACAGCAGGTCTTCACCCTTGACGTTGAAGATCAGCGCCCGGGTGTTGTGAGCCTCGCCGCCGAGCACGCCGGAGTGGAACAGGCTGTGCAGCAGGAACGTCGCGTAGGTCGTCTTGGTCGCGACGCCGGAGATGCCGCTGATGTTGACGTGCGCGCCGCGCGTGCCATCGAGGAACTCGAGGTTGGCGAACACCGGCTCGCCGGCGCGCGACAGCCCCACGGGCAGTCGCAGGCGCATCCGGTCGAAGAACAGCGCCTCGTCGCGCTCGGTTCCGGTCGCGCGGCGCACGGGTGTGCCCGGGTGCGGGGGCACGAACACCTCCGGCTCGAACCGGGTGGCCTGCACCTGGGCGGATTCCGCGAGGTCGGCGGGGAGCACGCCGTCGGACACGAGGAAGACGTCGCCGTCGAACCGCGAGCCTTCGTGGCGTGCGCGGACCTGGCTTACGACGCCGCTGATGCGCAGATCGCGCCCGTCGGGCAGCCGGCGGTCCAACGCGACCACATCGTCGAGCTGCAGGTACTGCCCGCACTCCGGATCGATGCCCACCCAGAACTCCAGCGGCGTGGCGTCCTCGGTCCCAAGCACCCGCCCGACCGCGTCGTCGTCACCAGCCATACGGGGCAGCCTAGCGGGCACCACCCGCCGGTCGGGCCAGCCGTCCCCATCCCTGGGCGTGGCCGCCGGCGACCACGGCTGGCAGCGGCCCCGGCGTGCCGGTCAACACCACGGTGGGTCCCAGCCGGCACGCCGGGAACTCGACGAGGCAGTCAGCGAGGTTGGTCGCCCTGCGTGATCGGCGCGCCGACGAGGTTGCCCCACTCCGTCCACGACCCGTCGTAGTTGCGGACGCGGTCGTAGCCGAGCAGGTGGGTCAGCACGAACCAGGTGTGGCTGGAGCGCTCGCCGATGCGGCAGTAGGCGATGATGTCCTCGTGGGGGTCGAGGCCCTGGGTCTCGGTGTAGATCGCGGTCAGCTCGTCGGCGCCGCGGAACGTGCCGTCGTCGTTGGCCGCGGTCTTCCAGGGGACGTTGACCGCACCGCTGATGTGGCCACCGCGCAGGGCGCCCTCCTGCGGGTAGTCGGGCATATGCAGCTTCTCGCCCCGGTACTCCTCGGGCGAGCGCACGTCCACCAGGCGGCCGTCGACGTCGAGGTGGCCCTCCACGTCACGGCGGAACGCGCGGATCACGGCGTCATCGCGGTCCACGACCGGGTAGTCGGTGCGCGCCCGCTGCGGCTTGTCGGTGGTCAGCGGCCGCCCCTCGGCGATCCACTTCTGGCGGCCGCCGTCGAGCAGTCGAACGTCGGGGTGGTCGAACAGCGAGAACACCCACAGGGCGTACGCGGCCCACCAGTTGAAGTTGTCGCCGTAGAACACCACGGTGTGGTCCCGCGCGATGCCCTTCGACGACATCAGCGCGGCGAACATGGCCCCGTCGACGTAGTCGCGCGTGACGGTGTCCTGCAGCTCCGTGTGCCAGTCGACCTTGACGGCGCCGGGGATGTGGCCCGTCTCGTACAGCAGCACGTCCTCGTCGGACTCGACGACGACCACGCCTGGATCGTCGAGGTGGTCGGCGAGCCACGCAGTCGTCACGAGCCGCTCCGGGTGCGCGTACTGTGCGAGGCCGGGATCCGGGTCGGTGGGCACGGTCATCGTGGGACTCCTCCTGCCAGGGGCGCCGTGGTGTGGCGGCTGCGGCTCGGTGCAGCGCGTCGCGCCCGTCTGCTGCGCCTGTGACGGCGGTGGGGCACGCCATAGTAGGGGGTGGGCATCCGACACCGTTCGGATTGCACGGTAACCATGGGGAAGCGGACAGACCCTTCCCCTCACCCGACATCGGGAGCGACGATGAGCAGCACCGACCTGCGCGGCAGGCTCGCCGCGATCGCCGACGAGTTCCGTGCGGCGCCGGACGATCTGCGCATCGAGCTGCTGCTCGAGTACGCCGAGTCGCTGCGGCCGCTGCCCGACGACCTCGACAGCTCGAGCATGGAACAGGTCGTCGAGTGCCAGACGCCGTTCTTCCTGCACGCGGCCGTCGCGAACGGCGACACGGTGCAGGTGTGGTTCGACTGCCCGCCCGAGGCCCCGACGACCCGGGCATTCGCCGGCATCCTCGCCGACGGGCTCGACGGCGCGCCGGCCGAGGAGGTGCTGGCGGTCCCCGAGGACCTCGCCGACCGCATGGGCCTCGGGCACACGATCAGCCCGCTGCGCCTGCGTGGGATGACGGCGATCATCGCGCGCCTCAAGCGTCAGGTGCGTGCGCAGCTCGACGCCAGGCGCTAGCGCGGTGGCCGTCCTTTCGGGTCGGTCGGCGTGCGAAATCGCACTCGCGTCCGCGTGCCCGACCCCGTAGGATCTACCGACCGCGCCGGCCGCTGCTGGTGCACCGGAGAGCACGGCAGCCCGACGAACGACCATCGAGGACGCCGCATGCCCGCTGTCACCACTCCCACCGACCGGATCCGCAACGTCGTGCTCGTGGGTCACGGCGGGACCGGTAAGACCACCCTGGCGGAGCGCCTGATCGCGCTCGGTGGCACGCCGATCGGTCGTGACGGGTTGCTCGACCACGAGCCTGAGGAACGCGAGCGCGGGAGCACGTGGAGCCTCGGTGTGGGCGGGCTGATGTGGCGCGATCATCGGATCAACCTGCTCGACACCCCCGGCGGCGACGACGCGATCGGCGACGCCTACCCGACGCTCGCCGCGGCCGACGTCGCGCTGTTCGTCGTCGACGCCGCAGCCGGCATCCAACCGCAGCACGACCGGCTGTGGGCGGCATGCGACGACATCGGCCTGCCACGGATCATCGTGCTCAACCAGCTCGACCAGCAGCAGGCCAACTACCAGCGGACCATCGACGCACTTCGCGAGCGGTGCGGCAAGGCACTCGCGCCCGTCCACATGCCGATCGGCGTCGGCGCCGACTTCACCGGGATCATCGATCTGCTGCAATTCACCGCCGTCGAGAAGGCGTCCGACGGACGCTCCGAGCGTGAGATCCCCGCCGAGCGCAGGGAGCAGGCCGAGCGGAACCGCGAGTTCCTCGTCGAGGCGATCGTCGAGCAGGACGACGA
>DATHVN010000190.1 GCA_035461305.1 Euzebyales bacterium
CGCGCGTCGTGTTCGAGCGTAGACACTGGTGGCCGTTCACGATGCATACGGGGAGCACATGGCGCAGAGGACCGCCGGACTCAGGGCAATCTTGTCCATCCCGTTTGTCTACGAGACCTTCCAGCGGCTCGTGGGATCACCGCGGGTACGGAACACCCTGGTCGACCGGTACGTCGGCGTCCGTCCAGGGCTGCGAGTCCTCGACATCGGCTGCGGTCCCGGTGTCCTGATCGAGCACCTCCCCGGCGTTGCGTACACCGGTACGGACGTCAGCGCGCGGTACATCGAAACCGCCCGACGGAAGTACGGCGACCGCGCCACCTTCTACCGTGGGAGGGTCGAGGACCTCGATCCGAGTGAGCTCGGTGAGTTCGACGTCGTCATCGCCAAGAGCTTGATCCACCACATCGATGAGGACGAAGCCCTCCACCTCTTCGAGGTGGCCTCGACCGTGCTTGCCGAGGACGGCCGGTTGGTGACGCTCGACGCGGCGTACACGCCCGACATGTCACGCGCCGCGCGCTTCGTCGTCAGTCGCGATCGCGGTCAGAGCATCCTGGCGCCCGAGGGCTACGAGGCCCTCGCACGACGCAGGTTCACCGACGTCGAGGTCGAGGTACAGCACGGCCTGCTACGGATCCCCTACACCCACGTCTTCATGTCATGCGCCCGCCCCAGGACCGCACCGACATCACTGAGCGACCGATGAGCGCAACCGGCGCGCAGACGGTCTCGGCCTAACACGCCGTGAGCCGAGTCCAACGCACGGACAGGCCGCGGCGTTTGAGGACCTCCTTCGTCGCGTCGCCGGCGACGATCGCCAGCGCGTCGGTCTGGAAGTCGGGGGTGTCCGGCCGGTGGAGCTATTGTCAATAGTTGTGGATGAGATTCTTCGAGAATCTCAGGCGGCGCACTCCTCGACGGTCGGTTCGGTGTGCTCGTCGGTGCGTTCTTGGAGTTTGCCGTCGATGAACGTCGCGCCGGCGCGGACGAGCGCGACGAGCTCGTGGCCGTTGACCCGTCGCCAGCGCGCTTGGGCGGCGTCGAGCAGCTTGTAGCCCATCGCGGTCCCCGCGGCGCGGCAGCCGGGGCCCTTGGTGACCCGCTGGCGCAACCTGACGGTCGCGAACGCCGACTCGATCGCGTTGGTGGTGCGCAGGTGCTTCCAGTGCTCGGCGGGGTAGTCGTAGAACGTCACCAGCACGTCGAGGTCGTCGAGGATCTTGCCGGTCGCCTTCGGGTAGGCGGCGAAGTCGTCGGCGAACTCGTGTGCGGCGTCGATCGCTGCCGCGCGCGTGTCGGCGGTCCAGATCGCCTGCAACGCGGCCTTGGCGTCAGCGTGGCACCGCTTGGGCAGCGCGGCGATCACGTTCGCAGATTTGTGGAACCAGCAGCGTTGGACTCGTGTGGTACCGAACACCTGCGGCAGCGCCGCCCAGAACCCCAGGGCGCCGTCACCGACCGCGAGCTCGGGTGCGCGCATCCCACGGTCACGCAGATCGCGGAGCACATCCAGCCACGACTGGGTGTCCTCGCGGTGGCCGTCGGCGACGGCCACGAGCTGCTTGGTGCCGTCAGGCCGCACACCCACGATCACGAGCAGACACAGCCGATCCTGGGCGCCGTCGGCGTCGGGCAACCGCACGTTGGTGTACACCCCGTCGACCCACACGTACACGAAGTCGACGTCGGACAGATCCCGCTGACACCAGCGGGCATGCTCGCCACGCCACGCCTCGGTCAGCCGCTGAATGGTCGACGCCGACAGCCCGGCGGCCGCCCCGAAGAACCCCTCGAGTGCCGGCGCGAAGTCGTTCGTCGACAACCCCCGCAGGTACAGCACCGGCAGCACCTCGGTGACCTTCGGGCTGTTGCGCATGTACGGCGGCAGGATCGCCGACGAGAACCGCTGGCCCTCGCGGCGGTCATCGACCCGCGGTGCGCGCACGTCCACCCTGCCAGCCGCGGTCGTGATGTCGCGTTCGCGGGCGTAGCCGTTGCCGACCACCAGGCGCTTGCCGTCGTCGTCGAGCTGGTCGGTGTGCGCGTCGAGATAGGCGCGGCGCTCGGCCTCGAGTGCGAGCGCGATCATGTCGCGTGCGGCCAACCGACACAGCTCGTCGAGGTCGACCGACCCCACGGTGGTACGCACGCCGCGCGCGGCATCAGTGTGCGTGTCGCTGTCGTGTACTAGGCTCAACATCAGGCGTATCCTCCCCGCCGGCAGCAACCGGCGTCTTCTTGTTCAGGTCTTCGGGAGGGTACGCCGCCTTCGTCTCTCAGCTCCTCATCCACAACATCTGGGTATAGCTC
>DATHVN010000191.1 GCA_035461305.1 Euzebyales bacterium
TCAGGCCGACGACAGCGCGGAACAGGTAGACCGGCGATCGCACGAGCGGCGGCAGCGCGCCGGCCTCGGTCGACCCGTCGACATCGAGCATCTCGTCACCGCCGATGCGCGGCGGCTGGCCCTGGTGCTTCGACGGTGCCGAACGGGACATCAGCCGTCCTCCCCACGCGCGAGCTGCGAGGCGGGCCAGGACAGCAGTCCGTCCTCGCTTCGGCTCTGCAGCGTTGCGCTGCCAGGGTCGATCAGGACCACGCACCCCTCCCCACTGACCAGTGTGCTCCCGAGCCTCCCGACCCTGCGCACCTTTGTCAGGACGTACGACGGGCGGTGGTCGACATCGATCTGCATTGCCCAACCTCCGGTTCAGTTGGCTGTCGGCCTGTCGGTGGTCCCGGGTCAACTCGCGGCAGGCGGCACGTCCCTGACGAAGGTCACGGCGCTCCCCGCCGGCGTCGGCGTGCGACGCCCGGTTGCGCTCCGCCTGCTCGGACGCGACGTGCAGCATGACCGGCAGAACCCGGAAACGAAGGACAGGGGCGCGGACCGGTGCACGTCGATGCCGAAATCGCGGAGCTCGCGGTCGACCCGGTGGTGGTGGACGGCGGCGTGGACGCCAGCCGTTATCACCTCCAGGCGCCACTCCCTCCACGGATGCCACCAGCTCTCCCGGCCCGGGATCACCGACTCCGATGCGTGCCGACCTGAGGTCCATCCAACCCTCCTGGCCCTGCGGTGGGCCTGACGACCATATGAACCACGCGGAACGTGCGAAACCCCCTGGAGGACATTTCACCTACCTCCGCCGGTCAGCGCTGCACCACCCGCGCGCGGCTCGGCCGCTGAGGGATCACAGGCATGCGCGAGCGGAGCGGGCGAAGATCCGTCACGGCCCATTCAGCGTGCACCGGTGACCGGATCGCGCTCGCGCGCGGCAACCGCCGGGGACGCTGGAGACGGCACTACCAGAGCCGCAGCCCGATCCGGTACGGTGACGCATCACAGCGATGGTAGGGCCCCGCCGTGGCCACACCGCCCGAGTCCCACGCCGCCCGCCTCGACGTCGACTATCCGACACGCTCGATCGGCTGACGACGTTCTTCCGGCTGATCTGGCCATACCCATCCTCATCATCCTGGCCCTGCTCACCGCGACCGGCAACGAGACCGTGGTCACGGAGACCGGCGAGCAGGTCACCACCTCCCGCGGCGGGATCTCCGGCGGCCTGTGGGCCGCCACGATGCTGATGACCCACTTCCGTCTGCGGTACCCAAGGTGGTGGTTCGACTTCGCCCGCGAACTGACCCGCTTCGAAGCACGTGTCACTGCCTACCTGGCGTTGCTCACCGATCAGTACCCGTCGACCGTCGACGAGCAGGCCGTGCACCTCGAGATCGACTGTCCAGACGTCGAGCAGGACCTCAACCGCTGGCTGCCACTGGTCAAATGGCTGCTGGCGATCCCGCACCACATCGTCCTCGCCGTGCTCTTGCTCGCAGCGCTCGCCGCCATCGTGGTCGCGTGGTTTCGCGACCCTGTTCATCGGACGCTATCCGCGGGCGCTGTTCGACTTCGTGGTGGGGGTCGGCCGGTGGAGCCTTCGCGTCCAGGCGTATGCGTTCCTGCTCGTCACCGACCGGTACCCGCCATTCAGCCTCGCATGACGCGAGCGGACGGATGACACGGCGCCGCCGACCGCCTGACGCAGGCACCGTGTCGTCGTCCTGCGGCGGGCGGAGCCTGCCGGGTGTCAGCATCGTGCGATGGGCGTGCGAGTCACGATCGCACGCGGTCACGTTCCTCGCTCGGTCTACGTCATGAGGGTCCGGTTCGTCGTCGGGAGCGGGGAGCTGCTCGGTGCCGTGATGCTGGGTCTCCCGACGGTGGCGATTCGTCGGGACCGTCCTGCTCCTCGTCATCCTGGAAGGTGCCGTGGTCACGCATGTCATCAATCACCATCCGTTGTCCCAGAGCATCGCTGCCCCGGTGACGTTGGTGCTCGTCGCGTTCGTGGCGTGGGCATCCCGAGCCGTGGGGTGGCGGCAGCTGCTCGTGCGCAGCCACCTGTGACCAGGCGGGCGGCCTGCGCTCTCGAGTGGGAGGCGTCGTCCCGGCCAGAACAGGTGTGTCCTGACGTCGGCACCACGCGATACTCGACCCATGGACGTCGACCAGGCACGGCGCAGGTTCGCCACCGGTCGGGTCGCCAGGCTCGCGTCGGTCCACCCCAGAGGCACTCCACACCTGGTGCCGGTCACCTTCGCCGTCGACGGTGACGCGATCTTCACCGCGGTGGACGCCAAGCCCAAGCGCACCACCCGCCTGCAGCGCCTGGAGAACCTCCGTGCCCACCCCCAGTGCGCTCTCCTGGTCGACCACTACGACGACGACGACTGGTCGCAGCTGTGGTGGGTGCGCGCTGACGGCAGCGCACGCGTGATCGACGCCCCCGCCCCGTCGCATCCTGGGCTCGCGCTGCTCACCGACCGTTACGTTCCGTACGCTCGAACGTCACCGACGGGGCCCTTGATCGTGGTGACGGTCACCCGATGGACCGGCTGGTCGGCGTCGTGAGCTGATCCGCTCCTGCAGGTTTGTACTGACGCCGCCGCAGGCAGCAATGGGTCGGCAGCCTCTGGAGGAGCACGACACATGGACGTTGGCATTGGCATCCCCAACAGCATCCCCGGCACCGCGGGTGCCGATCTGATCGAGTGGGCACGGCGCGCCGAGGACGCCGGCTTCTCGAGCCTTGCCTCGATCGGCGCGGTGTCGTATCCGTCCCACGAGGAGTTGACGGTGTTCGCCGCCGCCGGCGCCGTCACCGAGCGCATCCGGTTCCTGACGAACCTGCTGATCGCACCGGCGCGCAGCGCCGCCGAGCTCGCGAAGCAGGCCGCGACGGTCGACCAGCTCACGAACGGGCGCCTGACCCTGGGCCTCGGGGTCGGGTGGCGAGCGACCGACTACGAGCTCACCGGCCGGGCGTTCGACGCCCGCGGGGCGCTGTTCGACGAACTGCTCAGTGGCCTGCGCACGGCGTGGGCGGGTGAGGCGCTGACCGGCGACAGCCGCCCGCCGTCGCCCCAGCCGATCCAGCAGCCCGGTGTGCCGGTGCTGATCGGCGGCATGACCGATGCGGCGATCAGGCGCGTGGTCGAGTTCGGCGACGGGTGGACCGCGGGAGGCATACCCCCTGACGATGTGAAGGCGTTCGCCGATCGGGTGCGCGGCGCGTGGGGCGACGCCGGCCGCGACGGACAGCCCCGCATCGTGGCGTTGGCGTACTTCGGCCTCGGTGACACGGTCGAGCAGTCGCGCAGCTACCTGCTCGACTACTACGCGCCGATGGGATCGGACATGGCGGAGATGATCGCCGGGTCAGCGTTGCGCTCGCCGGAGGGCGTCGCCGGCGCCGTCAGCGCGTTCGCCGGCGCAGGCATCGACGAGCTGATCCTCGACCCGACCGTCGGCGACCCGGATCAGGTCGACCAGCTCGCAGCGGCCCTCTGACCGCGCCGAGCAGGAACTCCGCGATCCTCGATCGTCCGCATGAAGCAAGACACCCGGGGGCGGGAATCCGGGCGCTTGCGTTCGGAGTGCCTGCCACGCTACCCAGAATCCCCACATCCCCAGACATCGTGAGGAGCTTCACAACGAAGCGATTCGTGTCCCACCAACAGCACCCCGGCGACGGCAGCCAACCACAGCGACGTCGCGACCCACGGCCGGGACAACGTCGTCGCCCGGGCCGGCGTGGACCAGCCCGGACGCGCCCGCCGGGGTGCCGCCGGGCGCGACGTCGGGTAGGTCGCCGACGACGACCTGCGCCTCATCACGTGTTTCCGCCGTCGTGGCTGGTGGCGCTGCTTCGTGATGCCAGGTCGTGCGGCCTCGTCCCGACCACAACAGGGCGGCGGTGCGTGTCCACGTCGCTCCGCTGGGACACAGGCCGTGGGACGTCGCATCGGACCACACGCCGACGTCCACCGCGAACCAACGACTCCGGACGCGTCGCCGGCGGACGAGGTTCACCGCCACCCAGGCGACCAGCACGCCGGCCAGGATCCAGGCCGCCCGGCCCGTCAGGGCGTCGACGACCGCGTACGACTCGCCGGCCGCGTACCCCGCGAGGGTGAACACCGCCGCCCACGCCACGCCACCGACGATGTTGAACACGAGGAAGCGCCCATATGGCATGCGGCCCATCCCGGCCACGCTCGGCACGAACGCTCGCAGCACGCTGGTCCACCGGCCGAGGAACATCACGACGCCGCCGTGCCGGCGCACGTAGCGCTCCACGTCGCGGACCGCATCCGCCCGCCGGCGCAGGAACCGGGTGCCGACCAGACGACGCCCCCAACGCCGGCCGATCTCGTACCCGGCGGAGTCTCCCGCGATCGCCGCCACGGCAGCGACCAGCAGGATCAGCGGCAGGGAGACCTGACCCCGCGACGCGAGCACCCCACCGAGGAGCACCGCGACCTCACCGGGCAGCA
>DATHVN010000192.1 GCA_035461305.1 Euzebyales bacterium
GCGCAGCCACTCCAGGTAGTCCAGACAGTCCGCATCGGTACGAAACCAGGCCTGGAACTCGCCGACCGATCTCGGATAGTGCACACCGGCACGAGGGTGATCCACCACCCCAGCCTACTCCGGTTAAATGGATACCCCCAAACTCATCGCTCGCGTGTCGGTGGCAGCCCGTCACGAACGCCGGTGCCGACCGCCACCGGAGCAACGTCGGCGGTGGTGGCGTTCGGTTGCTGCTGTCCCTGACGTCCCGCGCGACATCCCCCGAAGGTTTCTGTCCGGCGAAGCCGAGCCTGGGCCGTCGGGAGTCGAGCGTCAGCGAGAAGACCAAGGCTGCGGAGCCAGGCCCGCAGAGTCTCACGTCCAGCGAAGCCGTCCCCTGGGCCGTTGGGAGTCGAGCATCAGCGAGAAGACCAAGCTCGTGGAACGAGACCCCACGAAGTACAGGAGCGCGCCTCCGCTCGCCCATCGGTCAACCGCCAGGGTGTGCTGTGTCGCGTGATCAGCCGGCGACGTCGAGCAACACGCCGGCCAGGCGTGCCGCAGCGTCCGGTTGCGCCAGCGCGCGGCTGGCCGCTGCCATCGCACGCCGCCGCTCGTCGTCATCGAGAAGCGCGGTGATCTGTGGGACCAGGAGGCGTGGCGCCTCGTCGTTTCCGACCATGACAGCGGCACCACGCGAGACGAGCCACTCGGCGTTGTACCGCTGATCCGAGAACGCCCCCGGGACGACGACGGCGGGCACCCCCGCGGCCGGCAGCTCGGCCATCGTGGACGCGCCCGCGCGGGCGACACACAGGTCGGCCGCGACGAACGCATCGATCAGGCGGTCCCCGAGGAAGCCGTGGACCTCGTAACGTTCCTGCAGCTCCGCCGGCAGCCGGGACCTGCGCTCCAGCATCGCCTCGAGGTCCAGGTCCCCGCACACGTGGACGAACCGAGAGCGCGCCAGCAGCTTGTCCAAGCCCTCGGCGACGGCGTGGTTGAGCGTGCGCGCGCCGCGGCTGCCGCCGTACAGCACGAGCAGCGGCTCGGCGTCGGCGTCGAACGACTTGCGGGCAGTGGTCCTGTCCGTCCTCGCAAACGCCGTGCGCAGCGGGTAGCCAGTGACCACGGCACGATCGGCACCGACGTGTTCGACGGCGGCGTCGAACGCGCACGCGATGCGCGTCGCGAGCGGGCGCTGCGCGCGCACGGCAACGCCGGGGCGGACGTCGGGCAGGAAGACCACGACTGGGATGCGCAGCAGCCAGGCCGCAGTGGCGACAGGCACGCTGACGTAGCCCCCGGTGGTCAGCACCACGTCGGGCCGCACGCGCCGCAGCGCACGCAGGGCCTGGATCAGGCCGGCGGTCAGCTCGCCAATCGAGCGCAGCAGCCGGTCGGGTCGCTGTCCCCGGACGGCACCCGAGCGGACACCGACGAACGGCAGGCCGGCCGTGGCCACGATGCGCCGTTCCATGCCGTCAGGCGTACCGATCCACGTCACGTCAGGGGACGGGCCCGGCCAGTCGTCGAGCAGCGCGAGCGCGGGGTACACGTGGCCGGCGGTCCCGCCGCCGCAGATCACCAGGCGCATGGCATCACGGGTGCGCGCCGACGTCGGCGTCGGACGATTCGAGCTGGTCAACGGTCATGAGCACCTGTCGCGCCTTCGACCCCTCCGACGGCCCGACCACACCGAGCTCCTCGAGCTCGTCCATGATGCGTCCAGCACGAGCGAAGCCGATCTTGAGCTTGCGCTGCAGCATCGACGTCGAGCCCAGGCCGGAGCGTACGACCAGCTCGCGCGCGGCGCGCACGAGGTCGTCGTCGGTCGCGTCGTCACCGGTCACGTCTGCGATCATCGCGTCGCGACCCTCCCGGATGATGCCCTCCACGTGCTCCGCCTCACGCTGGCTCTTGCAGTGTGCGACGACCTGCTCGACCTCGGTCTCGCCGACGTAGCAGCCCTGCAGACGGTGAGGCTTGGAGGCGTTCGCGGGCATGAACAGCATGTCGCCGTCGCCGACGAGCTTCTCGGCCCCGCCCTGGTCGAGGATGGTGCGGCTGTCGGCCTGCGTCGCCATCGCCAGCGCGATGCGTGACGGCACGTTGGCTTTGATCAGTCCGGTGACCACATCGACCGACGGCCGCTGCGTCGCGACGACCAGATGGATGCCCACGGCGCGCGCCATCTGGGCGATGCGCACGATGTGGGACTCGACGTCACGCGGTGCGACCATCATCAGGTCGGCGAGCTCGTCGATCACGAACAGCAGGTACGGGTAGGGCCTGGCCTCGTCGTCCGCGACAGGCCGGTCCGGGTCGTTGCCGCCGCCGGCACCGGGCAGCAGCAGCCGCGACCGGACGCGCCCCTCGACGACCGCCTTGTTGTACGAGTCGACGTTGCGGTATCCGCGCTGGGCGAGGACCTCGTAGCGCGACTCCATCTCCTCGACCGTCCACTGCAGCGCTTCGGTGGCGCGCTTGGGATCGGTGATCACCGGCGTCAGCAGGTGCGGTGCGCCCTCGTAGCTGGACAGCTCGACACGCTTCGGGTCGACCAGGATCATCCGCGCCCTTGCGGGCGACGACCGCATCACGATGCTCGAGATGATCGAGTTCATCGTCACCGACTTGCCCGAGCCCGTCGCCCCGGCGATCAGCAGGTGCGGCATGGTGGCCAGGTTGATCATCACGGGGTTGGTCGAGATGTCGACGCCGATGCCCGCCGCGAGCGGGTGTGGCTCGATCTGGGCCTCGGGTGACCGCAGTACGTCGCCCAGGGTGACGAGGTCGCGCTCGCGGTTGGGGACCTCGATGCCGATCGCGGACTTGCCGGGGATCGGCGCGACGATGCGGATCTCGGGTGTCGCAAGGGCGTAGGAGATGTCGTCGGCCAGCCGGGTGACCGCGGCGACCTTGACGCCCGTCCCGAGCGAGATCTCGAACCTGGTGACTGTCGGGCCCTGGGCGATCTTCGACACCGAAGCGTCGACGTTGAACTGTGCAAGGGTGCGCTCCAGAGACCGGCGCATCTGGTCCCGGCTCTTCCTGTTGCCGGTCGCCACACGGCCGGTGCGCAGCAGCTCCATCGGTGGCAGCTGGTAGTCGGCCCACGGATCATCGGCGCCCGGGGGTGCGAGCTTGGTCGGGCCCAGGGTCGTCGCCTCCGCGCTGGTCACGTCGACACGGCGCGGCAGCATCTGGGTGTCCAGCAGCTCATCGTCGCGGTCGCCGTCGTCCTGCGGTTCGGGAGGCTCGGGTGGTGGGACCGTGGCGGTGTCGGCGGCGTCGATCGGACGAGTGTCGTCGGCGACGAGCTCGGCGCGATCGAGGGTGTCGTCCGCACGAGGGTCCCGCCGCTGGCGGACACGCTCGCGCAACCCCGACCAGAACGTCGCGGCCGTCCCCGCGATCTCTCGAGGCGGCGTCGCTGTCAGCACCATCACGCCTACGGCCAGCAGTGCGACCAGCACGACCACCGCCCCCCACATTTCCGCGACCGTCATCAGCGGGACTGCGGCGGTCGCACCGAACCACCCTCCCGCGGCATGCAGCTCCGGTGGCGGCGCGCTCCACGCTGGGGCGCCGCGAGCCAGGTGCCACAGACCAGCCAGGGAGAAGGTGGTGATCAGCCATCCTCCGACGAGGCGCACGTTGCCAGGCCGCGCCGGCCGCAGCAGCATGACGCCCGCCGCCGCCAGCGCCGGTGGCGCGAGCAGGCCAAACACGCCGAACAGCCCACGGAACAGCAGCTCGAGGAAGCTGCCGACCAGGCCGGCGGCGTGCAGGTACAACCCGAGGGCCGCCAGCGGCGCGACGATCAGCAGCGCGACGCCCCACCCGTCACGCCACATGTCGCGCTGCTGCTGCGACGTGCGGTGGGACGTCGTCCGCTTCGTGCGCGCGTTCGACCTCCGCGCCGACCTTCGCTTCGACGTGGACGAGCGAGTGGCGATCGTCACACCTCCACGATCAGCGGATGGATGATCGGCCGGCGGCCGACCTCGTCGCGCCAGAAGCGCGCGAGGGTCTGCACGACCAGACGGCGCACGACGGCGGGGTCACCCTCGTGCCCGCGGTCGGTCAGCTCACCGCGCAGGACCTCGGCGCCCTTGGCCAACAGGTCGGCGTGCTCCTTCTCGTAGATGATCCCGCTCTGGGTGACGTCGATGTCGCCGACGAGGTGGCCACGCGAGTCGATGACGATCGACGCCACGCAGATGCCGTCGTTGGACAGGCGGTGGCGGTCGCGGAGCACCGCATTGCCGACGTCGCCGACACCCAGGCCGTCCACGAAGACGCGCCCTGCCGTGAACCGTTCGCCACGGCGCACGACGCCGTCGGTGAGCACGACGCGGTCACCGTCCGAGCACACCAGCACCTGGTCGGCGGCAACCCCGGTGTCGCGTGCGATGTCGGCGTGCACGACCAGGTGGCGGTACTCGCCGTGCACCGGCACGACCGCCGACGGGCGCACGATGTTGTGGACCATCCGCAGCTCGTCGGCCGACGCGTGGCCGGACACGTGGATGTCTGCCACGCCCTTGTGCACGACGCGCGCCCCGCGACGGAACAGGTTGTTGATCGAGCGGTAGATCGCGTGCTCGTTCCCCGGGATCACCGACGAGGCCATCACGACCGTGTCGCCCACGCCGATTGTGATCTGGCGGTGCTGGCCGACCGCCATGAGCGACAGCGCCGCGAACGGTTCCCCCTGCGAACCCGTGCACACGATGACGACCTCGTCCGGCTCGAGGCTGTCGACCTGGTCGAGCTCGACGATGTCGGCGTCGTCGTAGTCGAGGTAGCCAAGATCACGGGCGATCGCCGTGTTGCGCACCATCGAGCGGCCGACGAAGCAGGACCGCCGTCCCTGCTCACGGGCCGCCGTCAGCACCTGCTGCACCCGGTGGATGTGGCTGGCGAACGTCGTGACCACGATGCGGCCGGTCGCCTCGGCGAACACTTCCTGCAGCGTGTGACCGACGACCCGCTCGCTGGGGATCAACCCGGAGACCTCGGCGTTGGTCGAGTCGGCGAGCAGCAGCGCGACGCCGTCGTCACCGAGCGCCGCCAGGTGGGGCAGATCCGTGGGGTGGCCGTCGATCGGTGTCTGGTCGAGCTTGAAGTCGCCGCTGTGCAGGACGGTGCCGTGGGTCGTGTGCACGGCGACGGCGAGGCTGTCGGGGATCGAGTGGTTCATCGCGACGAACTCGAAGTCGAACGGGTCCGCCTTGATCCGCTCCCCCGCCTCGACCTCGATCAGTTCCGCCTCGACGTCGGGGTGTTCCTCGAGCTTGGCGCGCAGCAGGCCCAGCGTCAGCTTCGTCGCATAGACGGGCATGGACCCGAACTCGCGGAGGAAGAACGGCAGTGCGCCGATGTGGTCCTCATGGCCGTGGGTGAGGACCACGCACTCCAGGTCCTCGGCGCGATCGCGCAGCACCGACCAGTCCGGCAGGATCAGGTCGATGCCGTAGTGATCGGCGTCAGGGAAGATAAGCCCGACGTCGATCAGGGCGATCCGTCCATCGACCTCGATCGCCGCCATGTTGGCGCCGATCTCGCCGAGGCCACCCAGGAACGAGATCTCGACCGGCGGGCTCACGCCACATCCCCCTCGGCCGACGCCGCGGTGGCGCCTGGGTGCGAGGGGCAGCGGTCACGTCCGCGGTGGGTCGGTCGAAGATCCGGGCACACGCCGCGGAGGTGACCGTCGCCCCGAGCACTCATGACGCTCCTGCGGCGATGATCCCCGCCGACGCCAGCGCGGTACGCATCGCGGTGATCGTCGCGTCGTCGGCCCGAGCCAGCGGCGGGCGAACCGGACCACCCGGCAGACCGGCCATGTCCAGGCCGACCTTCAGTGGCACGGGGTTGGACTCGACGAACAGCGCCTGGAACAGCGGCAGCAGCGCCAGGTGCTCGGTCCGCGCGGCCGCGGCGTCGTGGGGGAATCGCTCGATCATCCTGGCCAGTCGGTCGGCGACGAAGTGCCCGGCCACGCTCACGACGCCGACGGCGCCGACGGCCAGCAGCGGCAGCAGGTCGATGTCGTTGCCGGCGTAGATGTGGAAGTCGTCGGGCTTGCGGGCGACCAGCCAGGCGGCCTTGTCGAGGTCCTTCACAGCGTCCTTGACTGCGACGATGTTGTCGACCCGCTCCGCGAGCGCCAGCAGTGACGCCGGAGGGACCTCGGCGGCGGTGCGCCCCGGGATGTTGTACAGCAGCACTGGCACGTCGACGGCGGCGGCGACCGTGGCGAAGTGGGCCTCCAGCCCCCGTGTCTGTGGCCGGTTGTAGTACGGGGTGACGAGCATCACCCCGTCGACGCCTCGGGCGGCGGCCTCGGTCGCCAGCTCGACCGTGGCGGCCGTGTCGTTCTTGCCGACGCCGGCGACGACATGGGCGTGGGAGCCGGCGGCGTCGACCACCGCCGAGAAGAGGTCGAGCGTTTCGGCGTGGGTCAGCGTGGGCGACTCACCGGTCGTGCCCGCGACGACGACGCCGTCGTTGCCGCGCTCGGCGAGGTGGTGGGCGAGCTTCTGGGCGCCGTCGATGTCGAGCGTGCCATCCGGCAGCATCGGACTGGCCATCGCCGTCAGCACGTGTCCGAACGCGGGCATGGTCATCACCTGCAATCGCTCTCTGAGCTCGTTGGTCCGGCGAGGCCGGTCCACCCCGTAGTCGGTGGGACCAGGCTCCGCGAAGGTCTGCACAGCCTGGTGCCGCCGTCGTGCGCCGCCACGCCGCTCTCGAGCAGTCTAGCTGGCGCACCTTGCGCGACCGCGTGACCTCGACGGTCGCCCAGCGCCTCCGGGCTCAGCTGGACAGCGTCGCGCGGCGTGCGTCCGCCCTGCGCTCCGCCTCCAGCCGGCCCAGGCCGGCGCCGGAGTGGTCAACGTGCTCCATCATCGCGGCGATCGCGTGGTGTCCGGCGCGCTCGGCGATCAGGTGATGCATCTGCTGTGCGGCGCGACGGTACGACGCGTGGCCCTGCGGGGCGGTGCGCAGCTCGAGCAGGTGCATCGCGGCGCGGGCGTTGAGCTGGATGCTGTAGCGGACGCGCCACGCGAAGCCGACCGCATAGGGCGCGACCCGCGGCCGATCGGCCAGCAGCGACGCCCACAGCCCGGCCTGGCGCTCCAGCGTTGCGTCCCAGACGTCCGTAAGGCCGCAGGCGTCGAGCTCCTCCGGCGTCTCGTAGCCGTGACGGCAGGACAGCTCCTGCCACTCGATCGTGCACATGCGGTGGCGTTGCAGGTCGCGGAACGCGCCGTAGTCGCCGCAGATGTCGAAGCGGTACCTGGCCCGCTCGAGCGCCCGACCCGGCTTGTGCCGCCGGTTCGCGCGGTCACCGACGTAGGCGCGGATCAACGCCACCCGTTCGTCGGCCGTCATCTCGGCGACCCGCAGCCGCAGGGCGTGCTCGCTGACGTGGGCGTGGGGGTAGAGCATGCCGACGAGCACGTCGTCCTCGGCGTCCGGATCGAAGTCGACCAGCGTCACCTCGGGCTGCACAGGGTCTGGTGCGATGGCGTCGAGCAGCTCGGACGCCACCTGCCGGGTCGCGGACCGGGTGTCGGCCAGGTAGCGGGACCACTGGACGCCGCGGTCCGGGCGGTCGACGCGCTCCAGGAACGCCGGGATCACGGTGCGCAGCTCCACCAGCAGCTGTGCGCCCAGGTCGCGCGCCTCGGCCAGGTCGTGCGACGCCAGGCGCAGCAGGAGCTGTTCGTAGGCCTGGCCCGAGGCGTACATCCCCACGTTGGACGTGGTGGCCGCGGGCAGCAGGCCGCGCAGCAGGTCGCAGGCGCGGGCGTTGATGCTGGCCCGCCACGCACGCTCGGTCGTCTCGTCGTCGCGAGGATGGACGCGGGCCAGCCATGATCGTGCGACGGGAAGCGCCGCCGCGTAGGCGTCGAACACCGCATCGAGGGTCTCGACGTAGCGCTCGGCAGCCGAGTCGCCCGCGAGCTCCGCCGGCCGGTGGTAGCGGTACCGCCCGCCGGGCTTGTCGTCGTACGCCATGTAGCGCGTCGACTGCTCGAGATAGGACGCCAGGCGGCCCCACTCGACGATCTTGGTCGCGACGTTGGAGATCTGCTCGATGGCCACGTGGGCGCCACCGAGCTGGGCCACCGAGTCGTCGCCGTACTCGACGAATACGCGCTGGTACATGCGCTCGGCGCGCCGGCCGCCGGTGCCGCCCGCCGGCACCTGCGCGTCGAGGTCGTCGCGGAACTCGTCGACCAGCAGCCTGCGCAGCGGCCGCGGCGAACGCGAGTACCGTGCGAACACCGCACCCTTGGTCGCCTCGGGCAGGTTGTGCAGGACGAACACGTCGCGGTCGGTGTTGCTCACGAATGGCGCGAGCAACTCCTGCTCCTCAGCGCTGAGCTGGTGTTCGTTCACTGCGTGCTCCCGTCAGGAGGTCTGCATACGGTACGCCGCCGGGTGTCCGGGGCCGCGTTGCCGAGCGTAGCGAGCGTGCGCCGCCGCCCGGGGGCACCACGCTCAGCCGGCCGTGCCGGCGGTCCCGATTCCCGTGGTCGAGACGGCGGGCACCACCACAGCTTCGAGGGCCTCGATGCGCGACGACCTCTACATCGGCGGTCGCACCGGTTCGGATCTTGTCGAGCCGGTCATGCTCGACAGCGCCGGCCTCACGACGCCGGTGTGATCGTCGGCATGACCGGCTCGGGGCAGGACGGGTTTCGCGGTCACGCTGCTCGAGGAGGCGGGCCTGCCCGGGATCCCGGTGCTCGCGCCGATCTGAAGGGTGACCTGGGCAACCCGGTGCTGCGCTTCCCGGAGCTCGCACCCGAGCAGCTCGCACCCTGGGACGCCGACGCCGACGTCGCCGGGGTGGGCGGCGAACGCGGCGGCGGCCGCTGCGGCGGTCGTCGAGCACTGACGCTCGGGCCCGTCGGGCTGGAACATGGACCGGACCGAATCGCACATCCGTCCGGGGCGGCCGACGTCACGATCTTCACGCCGGGCTCGACCGCCGGCGTGCCGTACCGCCGACCGGGGACGTCCCGCCGATCCCACGTTGGAGCGCGTCCCCACAACAGTGTCGGCACGCGACACGGGTGCCGCAGACCCGGGCAGTCGGATGCGCCGCGGATGGCCGTGTCGCATCTACAGCAGGGCGTCGAGGCCGACGGTCAGACCGGGCAGGTCGACGATCGCCCGAACCGCCAGCAGCACGCCCGGCATGAAGGAGCTGCGGTCGATCGAGTCGTGGCGGATGGTCAGCGTCTGCCCGGTCGCACCGAACACCACCACCTGGCTGGCCACCACACCCGGCAGGCGGACGCTGTGCACCGGCACGTCGTTGCGGTCCAGGCCCCTGGCAGGGTGACCGGCCGGGCCCGGCACCGTCACGGGCGCCGTGCGGCCCGCCGCGATGCGCGCCGCTGTACGCAGCGCCGTGCCGCTGGGCGCGTCGGCCTTGCCCTCGTGGTGCGCCTCGATGACCTCGGCCTGCGGCAGGTGCGCGGCCACCTGCTCGGCCAGCCGCATCATCAGCACCGCACCGATGGCGAAGTTCGGCACGACCATGCAGTTCGCCGCGCCCGTGCGCCGCTCCAGCTGCGCCAGCTGGCCGTCGTCCAGCCCGGAGGCACCGACGACCGTGTGCACGCCGTGGTCGAGCAGCCAGCAGGCGTTGCCGAAGACCGAGTCGGGCTGTGTGAACTCGACAGCGACGGCTGCACCCGCCTCCACGACCGTCTCCAGTGCGTCGTCGGACCCCACGCGGGCGACCAGCTCGAGGTCTTCCTCGGCATCGACGGCGTCGCACGTGACGGCGCCCATCCGCCCGAACGCCCCCACCACCGCGACCGACAGCACGGTCACGCCGCCAGGCGGTCGCTGAAGCCGACGAAGCGGTCCAGGTCGCGGTCGTCGAAGGGTCCCACGATCGCTAGCGACCAGTCGTGGCCGAACATCGCACGTGTGACCTCGGCGATCGCCTCGTGATCGACCGCGTCGATCGCAGCCATGATGTCGTCGAGCGACAGCAGCGGCAGCCCGCAGACCTCGGCACGACCCAAGCGGGTCATGCGGCTGCCCGTCTCCTCGAGGCCGAGGATCAGTGACCCGGTCAGTGCCCCCTTCGCCGCCGCCAGTTCGTCGTCGTCGAGGCCGTCGGCCAGCGCGCGGGCGAGCTCGCCGCGCACCACCTCCAGCACCTCGTCGACGCGCTCGACCGCGGTTCCGGCGTAGACGGCGTGGTAGCCGACCTCCGCCTGCGACGACAGGTAGCTGTAGACCGAGTACGCCAGCCCGCGCCGCTCGCGCACCTCCTGGAACAGCCGGGACGCCATGCCGCCACCCATCGCCTGCTCGAGCACCTGGGCGGCGAAGCGCCGGTCGTCATCGCGGGCGAAGCCGACGCCACCGAAGCAGATGTGGGCCTGCTCGGTCGGCCGCGTCCGCACGCCGACCGGCCGTGCCGGTCGTTCGATCGCGAGCAACCGGCGCGGTGGCGGTGGCCCCGGCGGGCCCCAGTCGGTCAGAGCCGCCGCAACGAGGTCGCGGACGTTGTCGTGCTCGATGTTGCCCGCGACCGCGACGACCAGGTGCTCCGCCACGTACCGCGACCGGTAGTAGGCGTACACGTCGTCGCGCGGCACCACCTCGATCGTGCCGGCGGTTCCCAGCACTTCGCGTCCCAGGGGGTGGGCGCCGAACAGCGCTTCGCTGAACACGCTGTGGACCAGGTCGTCCGGCGTGTCGCGGTGCATCCGGATCTCCTCGAGGACCACGGACCGCTCCGCCTCGACGTCCTCTGTGGACAGGACGGCCGACGTGACCATGTCGGCGAGCACGTCGACCGACAGCGCCAGGTCACGGTCGAGGCAGCGCGCGTGGAAGCAGGTGTACTCCTTGCTCGTGAACGCATTGAGGTCGCCGCCGACGGCCTCGAGCGCTCCGGCGATCTCGGCCCCCGAACGGCGCGCCGTCCCCTTGAACAGCAGGTGCTCAAGGAAGTGGCTGGCGCCCGCGACCCTGGCGTCCTCGTCGCGCGCGCCCGTGTTGATCCAGAATCCGACACTGACCGAGCGGACGTCGGGCATCCGCTCGGTCACGAGCCGCACACCGGAGGGCAGAGTGGTACGGCGGATGTCCGGCGTCGTCGACCCGTCCGCCACGTCGTCGTCCAATCGGTGCTCCCTCGTTCGCTGCCGGTGCAGGTGCGCTCGTCGCGGCCGCGTGCCCCTGGGCGACCATCTGCGACGCCTGAGCGGACGTCGGCGGCGGGGCGCCCCCGCCGTTCGACTGCGTCAGACGCGCCGACGACGCCGACGGCGCACCGTCGAGTCCTCGTCGCCGCCGGGCGTGCGCTCGCGCGTCCGCTGCCGGTCGGCATCGCCGTCGCGGGTCCGCGTGCGGTGCCGCTCGCCGCTGTCGGCCGGTGGTGCGTCGTCCGACGCGGACGACGCGCTGGTGACCTCGCTCCAGTCCTCCGCGGCCGCGTCGCCGCCGTCCTCGACGAGGTCGAGCGAGAACTTGCGGCCGTCCCGGACCTGCACGACCTCGACCCACAGCTGGTCGCCAACGCTGACAGCCTCGTCGGCGTGCGCCAGCCGCTTGTCGCCACCAAGCTTGGAGATGTGCAGCAGCCCGTCGCTGCCGGGGGTCAGGGTCACGAACGCGCCGAAGTCGGTGGTCTTGACGACCGTGCCGAAGTAGCGCTCGCCCTCGCGGGGGATCACCGGGTTCGCGATCGCGCGCACGCGCTCGAGCGCCCGCTCAGCCTTGCTGGCGTCCGCGGCATAGATCTTCACGACCCCGCGCCCGTCCACGTCGTCGATGTCGACGTCTGCACCGGACTCCTCGGTGATCTCGCGGATGATCTTGCCCTTGGGCCCGATCACCTCACCGATCTTGTCGGCTGGGATGTACTCGACGATGACCCGCGGCGCGTGGGGGTTCATCTCGGCGCGCGGCGCGGGGATCTCACTCGTGATGACGTCTAGGATCTCCATCCGCGCGTCCCGGGCCTGCGCGAGGGCGTCGCCGAGCACATGGGCGGGGACGCCCGACAGCTTCGTGTCGAGCTGCAGCGCGCTCACGAACTCCGACGTGCCGGCCACCTTGAAGTCCATGTCACCGAACGCGTCCTCGGCGCCCTGGATGTCGGTGAGCGTGACAAACCGGTCGTCCTCGGAGATCAGCCCCATGGCGATCCCGGCGACGGGGGCGTGAATCGGCACACCGGCGTCCATCAACGACAGCGTCGACGCGCACACGCTGGCCATCGACGTCGAGCCGTTGGAGCTGAGGACCTCGCTGACCAGCCGCAGCGCGTAGGCGAAGTCGTCGGCGTCGGGGATGACCGGCAGCAACGCCCGCTCGGCGAGCGCGCCGTGGCCGATCTCGCGGCGCTTCGGGCCACGCATGAACCCGGTCTCACCGGTCGAGAACGGCGGGAAGTTGTAGTGGTGGATGTAGCGCTTCTCTTCGTCGGGCGAGAGGTTGTCCAGCCGCTGAGCCTCGCGCAGCATCCCCAGAGTCAGGATGTTGAGAACCTGGGTCTCTCCGCGCGAGAACAGACCCGACCCGTGCGCGCGCGGCAGCACGCCGGCCGCCGCGGACAGCGGACGGATGTCACGCGGACCACGACCGTCGATGCGCACGCCGTCACGCACGATGTGCTGGCGGATCAGGCGCTTCTCGAGCGAGCGGAAGGCGTTGCGGCCCTGTTTCTCGAGCTCGTCGTCTGGGACGTCGACGTCGCCGGCGTCGGCGAACACGCCGTCCAGTGCCTGCTCGCGCAGCGCGCTGATGCGCTCGTTGCGCGTCGACTTGTCGAGCGCGCCGTCGGCCAGCACCGCCTGCAGATCGGCCGACACGGCCTCCTCGACCGCGGCGAACACCTTCTCGTGATAGGCCGGGAAGCGTTTGAAGTCGTCCTCGGCGCGCTCGGCCTGCTTCGCCAGGCTCATCTGCAGGTCGCAGAGCTGACGCAGGTAGGTCTTCGACTCCTCGATCGCGGCGGCCACGACATCCTCGGTCGGCTTGGTGCCACCGGCCTCGATGAAGTCGACCGCGTTGCCGGTCGCCTCGGCCTCGACCATGAGGATGTCGATCTCGTCGCTGCTGTGGTTCAGCCGACCTGCGACCACGAGGTCGAACACGGCCTCGCTGTCGAGGAAGTCGAAGCCCGGGAAGGCGGTCCAGCTGCCGTCGCGCGACATCGCCATCCGCACGCCCGCCACAGGCCCGTCGAACGGGGTCCCGGCCAGCAGGGTGGCCATCGACGCGCCGTTGATCGCGAGCACGTCCGGCGGGTTGACCTGGTCGGCCGACAGGGTCGTGATGAGGATCTGGACCTCGTTGCGCAGGCCGTCGGCGAAGGTCGGCCGCATCGGACGGTCGACCAGCCGGCAGGTCAGGATCGCCTGCTCACTGGGCCGGCCCTCACGCTTGAAGAAGCCGCCGGGGATCTTGCCCGCGGCGTACATGCGCTCCTCGTAGTCGACCGTCAGCGGGAAGAAGTCCAGATGCTCCTTCGGGCGACTCGACGCCGTCGAGGTGACCAGCAGGATCGTCTCGCCGATCGATGCGACGACCGCACCGCCGGCCTGGGCGGCCAGCGTTCCGGTCTCGAAGCGGATCTGGGCGTCGCCGATCGTGCCGACGACCTCGGTACTGCCAAGTTTGCTCATTATCGGGGAAACCTCTCACACTCTCTGGATACGTGTCCGGCGAAGCCGTCCCTGGACCGTTGGAAGTCGAGCGTCAGCGAGACGACCAAGATTCGTGGAACCAGGCTCCGCGAAGAGGTCAGCGTGCCCGGTGGCGACGCCAGTTCCCAGTGGACGGACCAGCACCGGCGGTGCTGAGCCTTCCACTGACAGCTGGCGCACACATGCGGGCACGCGGACCGGATATGACCGACGCCGAGCCCGACGGGCGGGCCCGGCGTGTTGTTCTTTCACCGACGCAGTCCGAGGCGCTTGATCAGCGTCCGATACCGCTCGACGTCGGTCTGTTGCAGGTAGCCGAGGAGCCGGCGGCGGCGGCCCACCATCTGGAGCAGACCGCGGCGCGAATGGTGGTCCTTCTTGTGGGTCTTCAGGTGTTCGGTGAGGTGGTTGATCCGCGCCGTCAGGAGCGCGACCTGCACCTCCGGCGAGCCGGTGTCGTGCTCGTCGGTCGCGTACTCGGCGATGATCTGCTGCTTGTCAGCGATGACCGCTCTGCTCATGTCTCGTCTTCTTCGCTTCCCTCGTCGTGGCACCAGCGGGCCGCGGTACCTACAGCTCGACGCTGGCGTCGATGGTGTGGTGCGGATATGCGTGCGAACGGCTGCGCGAACCGATGAGATTGTCACGCCCTGGAGGAGGCTCCGGGCACACCACGGACGCCATACTAACAGCTTCGCGGCGCCACCGGACCAACCGCATCACCCCACGTCGGCCAGCGCGCGACGTGCCTCGCGGACGTCGCCGTCCATCGCACTGATCAGCTCCTCTACGTCGGCGAAGCGCCGCTGGCCGCGCAGGAACCGCCGCACATCGACGGCGACCTGCAGGCCGTAGAGATCCTCGTCGAAGTCCAGCACGAACGTCTCGACGCGAAGGTTGGCGCCGTTGAACGTCGGGTTCGTCCCGACACTCGTCACGGCCGGCAGCCGACGACCGTCCGGGTGCTCGAACACACCCGCGTACACACCGGGCGCCGGTACCACGACACCGTTGTCGACCGTGAGGTTGGCGGTCGGGTACCCGAGCCCGCGGCCCCGGTGGTCTCCGTGCACGACCGTGCCGTCGATCACGAACGGCCGGCCCAGCAGGCGCGTGGCCTCATCGACCGCACCACGCTCGAGCGCCGCCCGGATGCGCGTCGAGCTGATCGGCTCCTCGTCGACCGCCAGCAGCTCGACCCCGTCGACCGTGAACCCGTCACGCGCGCCCACGCCGGCCAACAGGTCGACGTCCCCTGCGGCGCCGTGGCCGAAATGGAAGTTGCGACCCACCACCACGTGGCGTGCGTCGAGCGCCGACCGCAGGACCTGCGCGATGAACGTCTCGGCCGGCATCATGCGGAGATTCTCGTCGAACGGCAGCACCACCACGACGTCGGGGCCGACGTCTGCCAACGTCTGCGCACGACGCGGCGTGGTCATGAGCAGCGGTGGGACCTTGTCGGGACGCACGATCTGCAGCGGATGCCTGTCGAAGGTGACCACGACGCTGCGTAGGCCATGCGTGATGGCGTGGTCGAGTGCGCGGTCGACAATCGCTCGATGCCCGAGGTGGACGCCGTCGAAGAAGCCGATCGACACCGCCGAGGGCCTCGGCGGCACTGCGGCGAGGTCCCACGCCACGGTCGCGCCGGTCACGTCATGTGACCTACCGCTGGCGCTGTCTGAGGTCATGTCATGTGACCTACCGCTGGCGCTGTCTGAGGTCATGTCAGGTGACCTACCGCTGGCGCTGTCTGAGGTCATGTCATGTGACCTACCGCTGGCGCTGTCTGAGGTCATGTCATGTGAC
>DATHVN010000193.1 GCA_035461305.1 Euzebyales bacterium
ACATCAGCCGGTCGGCCATGATCGCGGTCGCCGGGTCGGCGAACACCCGCTCCAGGATCTGCACGTAGCGCGTGCGCACATCGGCACGGTCGATGCGGTGGTTGCTGACCTCGGCGTACACATGGGGGTGTTGGGCGGCGAGCCGTGCGATGCCGGTCCGCCAGGGCTCCTGTGCGTCGTCGGTGCCACCGAAGTGCCCGAGGTTGAAGTGGAGGTCGTCGAACCCGGCCAGGACGAGCGCCCAGTTGCTCGGTGAGCCGAACGGCGGGGACGCCCGCACCCGCGTTGCCCAGCGGCAGGAACCCCATCGGCGGGTACAGCTCGACGCCCACGAACCCGTAGCGTGCGACGGCGTCGGCCACGACTGCCAGCGGCGTGTCGATGTCGCCGACCCGACGGGCCCGCAGCTCGCGGCGCGGGTCGAACCCGACGAAGCCGAGCACGTCACCCTGTGCGCCGGCGGGCAGCTTGCCCTGCAGGCTCAGCCTGCTGATCTTCTCCTGCAGCTCGACCTGTTGGCGCTGGGTCGTCGCAGCCGTGTCCGACAGCCCCATGCCCAGGTCGACGAGCATCGAGACGGCCAGGTCGACCCGACCGGGGAACAGGTTGAGCAGCGTCGCCGTGTTGTCCAGCCGGTACGACCCGTAGATCCTCGCCCACCGCACCGCGCGTCGGGCGGCTCGGAACCAGTCGAGCGCAACCCTCCTGCGGGCTGCCACGGGGCGGTGGTGCGCCCTCGCTCGCCAGGTGGACGCCGACACGGTGCAGCAGCTCCGGGTCGGTCGCCGCGATCTCGGCCAGCATGCGGTCCACGTCGGTCTCCATCGTCGCCGCAGGTTCCGGCGCCGCCTCGGCGAAGCCGCGACCTCCGGCAGCGGCGCACCGCCGAGCAGCGTGTCGAGGCGCGCGTTCTCGGCAACGTAGCCCGGCGCGCCGCCCTGCAGGACACGTCCACCAGGGCGGCGATCTCGCTGGTGAACAGGCGGTCGTCGAATGCAACCTTCTGCAGGAACCCGTGGACCGGCAGGTCGTCGGCGTTGAACGTGTGGCAGTGGATGTCGACGATCGTGGTCACGACTGTTCCTCTCGTCAGGCCGACGGCGTGTCGCGGGGCAGCGTGATGGTGAGGTCGACGTCCTCGGTGACGTCGACCGTGACCTCGACCTGCCCGTGCGCCTCGGCGCGGCAGCCCACGCGGTAGGTCCCCGGTGCCGGCGCGGTCAGGGTGAACGCCCCGGACGCGTCGGTGACAGCGGCGATGTCGGGCGTGGGGTGGTCACCCCCCGCGAACCACACGGTCGCCCACTCGATCGGGACGCCGTCGGCGTCGGTCACGGTGCCGCGGATCAGCACGGCGCGGTCCTAGCCGTCCCCGTGCTTCTTCCAGTGCTGGATGTTGTCGAACGCCGGCCCGTTGATGCGGGTGCCCGAGTTCACGGTGGCGCCGCCGTAGGCGTGGACCGCGATGGCGAAGCGCTGGCCGTCCCTGATCCGGTAGACCGCCGCCCCGGACTGTCCACCGGCGGTGTCGATGTCGTAGCGCACCTTGCGTGACGACACCGAGTCCACGCGCCGTGCCGCGTACCACTGGGTGCCCGGCGGCTTGTCCCCGGGATAGCCGGAGATGTTGGCGACGACGGTGGTCAGGTCGGTGTCGGTGTAGCGGCCGAAGCCGAGCCATCCCGCCTGTCGGCCCAAGGGCTCCTCCAGGACGATCGCGCCGTAATCGTACTCTTCGTCGCCGTTCTCGGTCCAACCACGCACCGAGTGGAACTCGGTCGCCGGCGCCTCGCCGAACGGCTTCTCGGTGCCGTTGCGTCCCGGGATGACGCGCATCCGGACCACCCAGCCGTCCCGGCCGGGCACGCCGCTGTTCTTGATGAACACGCAGTGCCCGGCGGTGATCAGCACGCGGGGGCTGATGAACCAGGCGGTGCCGATCCAGTTCGAGCCGTCGGCGGCTGTGATCAGCAGCGAGGCGTGTACCCGCCATGGGTACGAGCCGGTCGCGGTGATCTGGCGCCGGTCGTCGGGCCCGTGGACGGTCTCCTGGGCGAACCCCCCAAACGAGGCGAGGCCCACGTCGGGGTACTGGGTCAGAAGCATCGGGTCGACGGCCGTTGCCGTGGCCTCCCCGGCGCGCGCCGACTCGGGGGCGAAGCCGCCCATCTCCGGCGCCGGCGGCGGGCCGGGCATCTCATAGCCGGTTACGTTCTCGACCTCGCCGGCGGGCTCGACGGCATCGTCCGCGTCGGCGACCTCGGGTGGCTCCTCCCCGGTCTCGATCTCTGCGATGTTGCTGACCCGCTCGTCGAGGCGGGTCGCCTCTGGCTCCGGCATGGTGCTGCCTTCCGCTCGTCGTTGTGTGCTACCCGGTGGTGAAGTGGTCCTGCGCCCCGGTGGCGTCATCCGCCTCGGCGTCGAACGCGCCGACCTCGACCACGACCACGGGGACCCAGGTCGTCGTTCCGGCCGTCGAGACCTCGACGGAGGCGGGAAGGCGCTCGTCGGTGCGGAGCTGGGCGCTGGGGACCTTGTGGTGACGTACACGGCGACCGCGTGCCCGTCGTCGGTGCCTGCGGACGTCTCGTCGACCGGCTGCGTGCCGATCCCGACCACGTTCGGGTAGGCGGACGGACCCTCGGCGTGCCGGTCGGCGGCCTGGCCGGGCCTGCTGGGGTGTCGCCACGGATGGATCCTCCGGTCGTGGCCGTGCACACACGGTCGCGCTGGGTCAGGTCGTCTCGTCGGTGACCAGCTCGACGTCGAGCACGTCGAGCACGTGGCCGATGCGATTGAACACGCTCGCCGACGGCGAGCCGGCGAAGTGCAGG
>DATHVN010000194.1 GCA_035461305.1 Euzebyales bacterium
GTCCCGTTGTCCGCGGTGATGCGGCGCGTGTCGAACCGGAAGTCCGTGGTGGTCAGCGCGATGTCGCCGGGCTGGGTCTGGGCGCTGTCCACACCGGCGGCTGCGACGACCGACAGCGCTGTGGCGCCGATCAGGACGACGACCGCTGCGGCGGCCAGCGCCGTGGCTCGCCGGGACGGCGGGGTTGGTCGCTGGGCCTGACGGAACGCCGGGACCGCTGCTGCACTGCCCACGAGGGTCGACAGGGTGAACAGTGCCAGTGGGAGGAAGTCGGTCGGTGTCTCGGGGTGGGTCAGCGCGTCCGCCAGGAACGGCGCGCTGGACAGCAGCTCAGCGAGCGACACGGCTCCGAGCCATACGATGCCGATCCGTCGCCACCGCCAGAGCACGATCAGGCCGAGCACGAACGGGGCGGTCATCGCGACGAGGAACATCTCGATGCTGCCAGCGATGATCGTGGCAGCGACGAACGACGCGATCGCACCGCAGGACGCAGCCACCAGCAGGTCGAGCCATCCGACACGGATCCGCCGGCCAGGCGGCGCCTCCGCAGGGTCGGTCCGAGCAGGTCCGCTCGTGTGGTTGACGGTGGTCATGATCATGTCCTTTCTGGGTCCTTGCGTCGCTACGCCGCCGTGTCCGGCGGCGGCGCTCCGAGCTGCACGAGCAGGCTCGCCGTGTCGACGGCTGCCCAGCGCTCGACGATCCGCCCATCGGCGCCGATCCGGTTGATGTCGATGACCTCGAACGCGACCTGCCGGCCGGTGGGCGCGACGCCGAGGAACGCACCGGCGTGGGTGCCGCGCACGGTGCTGCGCGTGGCGACCCGGTCGGCTTCAGTGATCTGGTCCTCGACGATCAGGTGCAGATCAGGAAACGTCCGGCGCAGCGTCGTGACCCAGTCCTTCAGGCCCGCGACGCCCGGCCTTCCCGGCAGCGCCCGGATGTGGTCGACGCAGTCGTCCGCGACGAGCTCGTCGGCGACGGTGAGGTCGCCCTGCGTGAACACCTCCTCGTCGAGACGGCGGGCACGGCGTTTCATCTGTTGCGGTGACATCGGCTGCTCCTCGACGCTGCGGAGTTCACGCTACGGGCGCCGTGCGGATCCGGTCCGAGCCAGATCGCGCCGTGGTGCGCGACGACTGGTCGCGGTTCAGCGGCGTGACGACAGGCCGGTGCGGGATGGCGCAGCCGAGCGCCTGCACGGCGAGGAACGACCAGTAGTAGACGGCGACCCAGGCGCCACGAGCTGTCGTCACGGCCAGCTCGGGGCCGCCGAACCCCGTGACCGTGAGCACCCAGTTGGGGATCGGCGTCAGCGCGATCACGCCGCTGACGATCCGCCCCCACATCGGCCCGCGTCCCGAGATCGCGTACCCGCTGACCATGCCGAACAGGGGCACCCCGATGGCGCCAAAGCCGATGCCGTCGGCGAGCATCGCCGCCATCCCACCCGCGGTGAACAGCCCAGGGACCAAGACGCCGGCGAACAGCACCGGTGCCGCCGCCAGCCACCTCCAGCCCCGCCGGCCGCCGGTGCAGCGCAGGTGCTCGGCCCAGCCGAGCAGCATGCCGGTGAGCACACCGGGCAGCAGGACCCACACGAACGTGCCGACCCACTCGACGTTCGACCCGAACCCGGCGATCTCGGCCATGAACCCCCGCAGCCCGGCGGCCCACACCAGGCCGCAGACGCCGCCGACAGCGAGCAGCGCCGCCGGGCGACCCCCACGAGGCGTCTCGTGCTGGCCTCATCAACCGTCAACGTTGGTGATCGCATGATCCGCCTCCACGGGCGCGCTCCAGTCACCGAGTGCACGGTGGGTGATGCCGGGGTCATGCGCCACGACGAGGGCTCCCGTTCGCTGGACGTTTGCCTAGACTTGCCGACGGTGGACGCCAGCGCGGGTCGGGATCAGCCTCCGTTCGAGGCGGTGCTCAGCGCCTCCGGCTTCGCGCGGGCCTGACGCAGGAGGCGCTGGCCGACCGCGCCCGCGTGAGCGCCAAGGCGGTCAGCGACCTGGAACGCGACCCACGCGGCGCCCGCGGCTGACGACCGTGGCACTGCTCGGCGACGCACTCGCACTGTCGACCGGGGACCGCGCCCGGTTGCTCGCCGCCGCGCGTCATGACGACACTGCAACGGCGGCCCGAGCGCCGGTCTCACCGCGCTGGGTGCTGCCCCGCACACTGACCCCGCTGCTCGGACGCGCCGGTGTCACAGCGGCCGTGTCGGAGCTGCTGCGGCGCGGCGACACGCAGCTGCTGACGCTGACCGGCCCGGGAGGTGTGGGCAAGACCCGAGTGGCCATCGAGGTCGCGCGACACACGAGCGACGCCTTCCCCGACGGCGTGGTGTTCGTCGACCTTACGCCGCTGCGCGACCCGGCGCTGGTGCTACGCAGGATGGACGCCGGCCTGGGCATCGACGGCCGCGACGCGACGCCGCTGCACGACCGCACCGTGGCGGCGCTGCACGACCGGCGGCTGCTGGTGGTGCTCGACAACCTCGAGCATCCGCTGCCCGCCGCAGCCGACGTCGTCGCACTCCTCGAGGCGTGTCCCGACCTTCAGGTGCTGGCCACCAGCCGGGTGTCGCTGCGGGTGCGGGCCGGCCGCGAGTACATGATCGCACCGCTGGCGCTGCCCGACCGGTCGGACACCGCCGACATGCTGGCGCGGTCACCCGCGGTGGAGCTGTTCGTCGACCGCGCCCGCGCCGCGGGCCTGGACATGCCGCTCGACGCCGACAGCCTGCCGATCGTGGCGGACATCTGCCGGCGGCTCGAAGGCCTCCCCCTGGCGCTGGAGCTCGCCGCCGCGCGGACGCGGATACTGCCACCGGCGGCGCTGCGTGCGCGGCTCGACCACCGCCTGGCCGTGCTGGTCAGCGGGCCTCCCGATCTGGCCAACCCGTCAGCAGACCCTGCGGGACGCAATCGCGTGGAGACGACCTGTTGACCGAACGCGAGCGTGCGATCTTCCGGCGGCTGTGCGTGTTCGCCGGCGGCTGCACCCTCGACGCCGCCGACGCGGTCTGCGGACGCGCCGATGTCGACGGGACCTCGGTGCTCGAGGAGCTGACGGCGCTGGTCGACAGCAGCCTGATCCGTGTGCGAGCGCCCGTCGATAGCGACGATGCAGCCCGCGTGGTGCTGCTGGAGACGATCCGCGAGTTTGGATTGGAGCGGCTGCGGACCCACGGCGAACACGACGACGTCCGACAGCGCCACGCCGACTACTTCGTCGCGGTCGCTGAGAACGTCACGGCGGACCTGTCCGGGGCCGGCGCCCCAGCCGCCGCAGCGCGGTTGGACACCGAGCACGACAACTTGCGGGCCGCGCTGCGGTGGCTCCACGACCGTGCGGACGCGCCGACCACGTTGCGCCTCACGGGTTGCCTCTGGCCGTTCTGGTTCCAGCGCGGCCACCTCACCGAAGGGCGGCGATGGCTTCAACACGCCCTCGACCTGCCAGGCGCTGATGCCGTCGCACGACCCCTGCGGCTGGCCGCGCTCGTTGGCGCCGCGGCTGGCGATGGATCAGGCCGACAACGCCGCCGCAGCCGCCGCGTGCGCGGACGCCGTCGCGCTGGCACGTGGGCAGCGTGACCCCCGCCAGCTCGTCGCCGCCCTCAACGTCCGCGGCCACATCGCACGGCTGCGTGACCGTACGCCGACTCGATCCGCGACCACGATGAGGCGCGCGCGCTCGCACACGCCGCCCACGACCAGGCTGGCGAAGCGGAGGCGCTGCTCGGCCTCGCCTGGGCCGCGATGTTCACCGGTGATGCGCGCCGTGGCCGAGACCTGGCCGACGACAGCGTGGCCGTCGCCCGAGCCTCCGGCAACGACCGCCTCGTCGCTCAAGCCCTGTCTCTGCTGGCGTGGCAGGCCACGAACACCGGGGACTACGACCGGGCCGAGACGCTCGCAATGGAGAGCCTCGACCGCTGGCGTCAACTGGGCGACACCGGCGAGGTCGCGGAGCTGCACTTCCAGCTCGGCAACGTCGCGATGTTCCGGGGCGACCACGAACGTGCCGACCGATCGTTCCAGGACGCGCTGGCCCTGCACCGCGACCGCGGTGACGTGCTCCACCTGTCCCGCGACATGTCGGCGGTCGGCGCCGCGGCGCTCAACCTGCGCGACCTCGATCGTGCGCGGGCGCTGATCGACGAGAGCCTTGACCTCGCACGGCGATACGACGACCGCTGGGGTCAAGCGATGTCACTGACCCTACTGGGACACGTCGAACTCGCCACCGGCGACGCCGCGCGTGCGCTCGCCCTCCTCGCCACGGCGGCAGGCCAGTTCAACGTCATCGGCAACCTGCTCTACCTGCCGTGGTGTTTGGAAGGCCTGGCCGGCGTCGCTGCCGCCCGAGGAAACCTGCTCCCGCCGCCGAGCTCGACGGGGCCCGCGAGGCCGTCACCGCGCAGGTCGGCGTAGCGATACCGCCCATCCACCCCGACGGCCACACCCACACGCTGACCACCGCACGGACCGCGCTGACACCCGGACTATTCGACGCCGCGCGAACGATCGGCCGGACCCGGCCACTCAACCACGTCATCGCCAGCGCCGTCAGCGACGCATGATGCACACACCGCTCCACAGCGCCTGCTGCAGCGCTTCATGTTCATTGAACCGCACAGAGCCGATGAGCAGGTCGTCCAATGGGCGCGACTGGTGACCAGTGGCACGCGCGTCTGTGGCACCACTGGGGTCGGGCGCGTCGCCTCGTCCCAGTCCGCGCTCACACCGCTGCGGAAGCAGCACCCCCGACACGAGGGTCCGAGTGATCACGCCATTGTGCCTGTCATGCGACACGTCGGGTCGGTCAGCGGCATATTGCCGGTTAGGAGCGGCGTCTTGGTTCGGAGCTGGTTGACATTCCGCTTCGGCTCCGGCGGGATAATAGTTCTCGGCGAGCTGCGTGCCCGTTGCCGGCCGGATCAGCTGATCTGCTCCGAAGAATGTCTGGCGTGGTGCCGGCATGAACGTCGCAGGGACCGTCGGAGGTGACGATGACGTTGACCCAGATCGCGAAGGGGCTCTGGCAGCCTCCGGCGCGGTTCGCCGACCGTCCGAACGACCGCAGCGTCACCTTTCTCGGCTCTTCGTCTCTGAGCGGGGACCGGGTGTGATTGGGCTGCTCGTTGGGGTTGCGCCGTGAACGCCTGAAGCTCTCCGAAACTCGCGGTTGATCACGACTGCGAGAAGGAGAGCTCCAGGTGGCC
>DATHVN010000195.1 GCA_035461305.1 Euzebyales bacterium
ACACCGAGTAGACCGATGTAGTGCGCGAGCATCTCGAGCGTGTCGGCACCGGCGTGCATGACACAGGTTTGCGCATCGGCCGGCTCGACGCGCACGGCGGTCGGCAGGCGGTCCGCCACCGCCGCCACCGGTGCATGCAACCGAACACGGGCTCGGTACCGCCACATCGCCGACTCGACGCCGCTGGTCACGTAGCTGGCGACGTCCCCGCGGTCGGGGAGTGCCCGTGGCGTGAACCGCGGTCCCGTCGGCGTACGCGGCGCGATCCGGTCGACGCGGAAGGTCCGCCAGTCGTCCCGGTCGACATCCCACGCGACCAGATACCAGTGCCCTCGGGTGTGCACGAGACGGTACGGCTCCGCGCGTCGCACCCTGGCCGCGCCGTCGTGGGTGCGGTAGTCGAATCGCAGCTGTTCGTGGCCGCGGCATGCGCCGGCGACGGTGGTGAGCACGTCAGCGTCGACCGTCGGTCCACGGCCGTGCACCGCGACCGTGTAGGCATGCAGAGCGTGCACTCGATGACGCAGCCGCGAGGGCAGCACCTGCTGCACCTTGGCCAGTGCCCGCAGGACGTCTCCTCGATGCCGGCGACCGTGCCGCCCGCGGCTGTGCGCAAGCCGACCGCGACCGCGACGGCCTCATCGTCGTCAAGCAGCAGCGGCGGGAGCGACGCGCCGGCACCGAGCTCGTAGCCGCCGGCTACGCCGGGTTTGCCATGGACGGGGTATCCGAGGCTGCGCAGGCGTTCGACGTCGTTGCGCACCGTTCTGGTCGTGACACCGAGCCGGTCGGCGAGCTGTGGTCCGCTCCAGCCGCGGCGTGCCTGCAGCAACGACAACAGGCGTAGCAGCCGGGCCGACGTGTCCAACATCTTCCGTCGAGGGTATCCGATTGCGGAACGGACTCGTCCGCGTTGGTTTCTACAGTGCGTGCGTACCTGTACAGCGGCCCGACAGGAACCGGCGATGGACACCGACATACGGCCCTTCCGCATCGACATCCCGCAGGCTGATCTCGGCGACTTGCACCGCCGCCTTGCGCGGACCCGCTGGCCCGACGAACTGCACGATGTCGGCTGGAGCCGCGGTGTGCCGCTCGGCTACCTCAGGAACCTCGCCGACCACTGGCGCAACGGCTACGACTGGCGCGTGCATGAGGCCAATCTCAACGAGTTCGCACAGTTCACCACGTTCATCGATGGCCAGCGCATTCACTTCTTGCACGTCCGGTCGCCGCGGCCTCACGCGCTGCCCCTCCTGCTGTGCCACGGTTACCCCGGCTCGGTCGTGGAGTTCCTTCAGATGATGGGGCCGCTCACCGATCCCGCGGCCCACGGTGGCGATCCCGCCGACGCCTTCGACGTGGTCGTCCCGTCCCTGCCAGGGTTCGGGTTCTCCACGCCGGTGCGCGCGCCCGGCTGGGAGATGGCGCGCACGGCCCGGGCGTTCGCAGAACTGATGCGCCGCCTGGGCTACGACCGATACGTCGCACAGGGCGGCGACGTCGGCGCGGGTGTGATCGGGATGCTGGGCGGTCTCGACCCCGACCACGTCGTCGGGCTGCACACCAACTCCGATCCGTTGGCGGTGATCGGAGCGCTGGACTACCTGCCGCAGGGCGCGGCTCGGCTGGCCAACCTGTCCAATGACGAACGCGTGGCCATGGAGCGGATCGGCCAGATCAGCGACGACGGGTCGGGGTACCTCAAGCTGCAGTCGACACGACCCCAGACGCTGGCGTATGCGCTGGTCGACTCTCCGGTCGGACAACTGGCGTGGATTGTCGAGAAGTTCAAGGAGTGGACCGACCAGGACGCCGCACTGCCCGAGGACGCCGTGGACCTCGACCAACTGCTGACGAAAGTGTCCCTGTACTGGTACACCGGCTCCGGGGCGTCAGCGGCACGCTACCTCTACGAAACTGCGCACTCGACCACGTGGGGAGCACCCGGCACGGCGCCGCAAGGTTGGGCCGTGTTCGCCGCGCAGCCCTGGGTCCGATCTCTGATGGACCCGGACCACGCGATCGAGCACTGGTCGGAGTTCCAGCACGGCGGACACTTCCCCGCGATGGAGCAGCCGGATCTGCTGACGGACGACGTCCGGGTGTTCTTCCGCCGCTGCCGCTGAGCACGCCCGGCACGGGGCTGCTCGCCCTCAGACCCGGCGACGGCCGCCGTCGCGCGCAGTACGGTCGACCTGCGAGGCGCATACTGGCGTTCCTGTCGGCGTCTCGTGGAGCAGATGGGATGGGTGATGCCTCGACCGCGCAGTGGGTCACCGCCCTGCCATGCATCCCGCTGCGGCCCTTCATCGACCGCTACGTCGGCTATCGCATGGAGAGGTTCGAGCTCGGCATTGCATGGCTCCCGCTCGCGGGTTCACCACGCCGACTCCAAGGGGACCTGTGGAGCTTCGGCACCTACTCAGGGGAGGCGAAGTGAACAACGATCTGCGTGAAGAGTTCGGTGCCCTCATGGACGCGTGGTCCGCGGCCATCGTGGCCGACGACCCGGAGGCGATCGGACGGTTCGCCGAACCCGACTGGGTACTGATCGGAGAGACCGGCGTCTTCCCGCGCGAGCAGTTCCTCGACTCGGTCGCGGCCGGCCGGATCACCCACCACACGATGAGCCACGAGATCCACGAGGTCCGCATCTACGGCGACGTCGCCGTCGTCCTGACCCGCGGCCGCAACACCGGCGCCTACGACGGCGAGGAGTTCGAACTCGACGAGTGGACCACCGAGGTCTTCGTCCGCCGGGACGGCGGCTGGAAGTGCAGCGTCACCCACCTGACGGCCGTCGCCGACGGGTCGGCCGCCTAGGAGACGGCCGCAGCCGGCGCGTGACTTGAAGGTGACTTCAACGTCCATCTTCGCGTTCGTGAGGCCACGTCCGGGTCTCGTGGCATGTGCCTACCGCGTCATGCGTGACCGCGCCGCGGGGGTGCGCGTGGCGATCCAAGGTTGAGCTGTGGATTCCTGCGTCGGGCACGGTCCCGTCCCTGAGGGGACGCCTACCACCGGAGAGCCTGACTCGGTTCAACAGCCATCCCGTCGGATCGGGTCCAGATCAGCGTGGCCATCGCGACACAGTGACCTGTGGAGCCCGCTACGCTGCCGGTGCGGCGTCCTCGGCGCGCCGTCCCGGCACAGGCTGATGAGCCAAGGAGACCGGTCGTGACGATCGAACGCCACCGCAGGGCGATCGATCGCGCGATGGTCGACCGGTGGGTGGCCGGCTATGAGGACGCATGGCGGTCCGAGGGGACAGACCGCCTCGCGCAACTGTTCACCGACGACGTGACGTATCTCGCGTCCCCGTGGCGCGACCCGATCCATGGCCTCGTCGCGCTCGGCGGGTTCTGGCAGGCGGAGCGTGACGGCCCCGACGAGGTGTTCACGCTGTCGTCGGCAGTCGTTGCCGTCGACAGCATGACCGCGGTGGCCCGCGTAGAGGTCGAGTACGAGCACGGCCGGCCGTGGCGCGATCTGTGGGTGCTGCGGTTCGCGGAGGACGGCAGGGTGGCGGCGTTCGAGGAGTGGCCGTTCGCCCCCGATACGTTCGATGGTCACTGATCCGGACGCGCCGACGGCAGCTGCTCGGCAATCCGGACGCGCCGACGGCAGCTGCTCGGCAATGGCCGGCGACCGCTCAGGCGCCGTGACCGCTCGATCGCGGTACGAGAACGGGGTTGGTCAGTCCGCTGACTGACGACCGTCCGGCGGCAAGATCCGCCGAGGTGTCTGGTCGAGAGCGGTCACGAGAGGCAAGTGTCGGGACGTCCACGGCTGCCAGCGTGGCCGTTGACGTGGCCTGGCTGAGCAGGCAGTCGTGGACGAGGGTGTCGGCGATGACGGCCATGGCCTCCCACTCGGGTCCGCCGCGCATCCCCTCGATCATCGCTGGCGGAATGATCGACTCGAGGAAGAACGCCAGCCCGTCCTCGTTGCCGCTGCGTTCCAGGCCATTCCGCCGGCCTCGTCGATCACCGCAGCGAGGTCCTCCACCTCGCGTTGGACCTCGTTGGGGGCGGTGTTCGTGCTCGCCCCGCGTCTGCGACGGTCGTCGGTCACGACCGTGAAGTCGGACCGCAGCAGCGGCACCAGCCCGCCGAACGCGGACAACCCGCTGTTAGTGGCCCGCGGGCTCGATCAGCACCAGTGCCGAGCCTCGGCCGGCGCGGGTCATCGCGATGCGTGTGCCGTCGGCGGACTGCACCGTGGTCTGCCGTCGCTGTTCGTCGTGTTCGGCGTGCCCGACGGCGACGGCTTCGTGCCATGAGTACTCCAGTAAGTGACCTCAGTTCACTTAGGTCATGCCGCAACATCTGAAGGCCGACGCGTCGAAGGTCACCGTGTATCGGCACTTCGCCGACAAGGAAGGCCTGTTCGTGGCCGTCGTCGAGTCCGCCATCGAGGAGGCCGAGGCGCGCTCGCGCT
>DATHVN010000196.1 GCA_035461305.1 Euzebyales bacterium
CGACCTGATCGAGGAGCACGGCTTCGCGGCCGTGACGATGACCCAGGTTGCCGAACGGGCCGGCGTCACCCGCCGAGCCGTCTACCTGCACTTCGCGTCCCGAACCGAGCTGCTGACCGAACTGTTCGACTTCGTCAATGACACCGAGGATCTCGCCGCATCGACCCGCCCGGTGTGGGACGAGCCCGACGCGGTCACCGCGCTCGACGAGTGGGCACGCCATCTGGCCCGCTACCACCCCCGGCTGATCGGTCTGGCGCGCGCCGCCGACCACGCTCGCCGCAGCGACCCCGACGCTGCCGCGCACTGGGAGCTGGTCCGTCGCGACTGGCACGACCACTGCCGCCGGCTGGCCGAGTGGCTCGACCGCGAGGGACGGCTCGCCCCACCGTGGACCGTCGCCAGGGCCACCGACATGCTGTGGGTGCTGATGTCCTTCGACGTGCTGGAGGGGCTGAACCGTCGACCGCAACTGGTCGTCCGACACGTTCGCATCCCGTCTCGGCACTCTGCTCCGCGCCACCTTCACGTGACGCACCTGTGAGCGCCCCTGTGGGCTACGCCGTCGGAGTGTCGGGCGACGGTGGGATGTTGTGGTTCATTCGGAACAGGTTGGTCGGGTCGTACGCGGCCTTGACCCTGGTGAGCCGGTCCCATGTGGGCTCCGGGTATGCCTCGCGGACGCGGGCGTCACCCTCGTCGCCTAGGAAGTTGACGTACACGCCGGGCGCGCCCTGGCGCACCGCGGCGGCGAAGCTGTCGACCCACGCCGTGTGCACCGGCGTGTCCGCGGCGTCCTCGTACACCGCGCCGGCGGCGATCATGATCCGTCGCCGACGATGTGCGAACGCCGTGGCGTCCACGGGCACCCGCGCCATCGCCCCACCGAGCACCCGCAGCTGCGCGACCGCCATCGGCGCGGTCGAGGTCCGTAGGTGCTCGAGGATCGCCTCGGCCCGGCTCCGGTCGAGGTGGTCGATGAAGGTTGACCGCGCCTGCTCCTGTGCGACCGACTCCGGACCGCCCTCGAGCATCTCGTACAGCTCCGGGTACCGCATCGGCTGGACGGTGTCCACCAGCGGGGTGGCCAGGGCACGGAAGGGCGCGATCACACGAGCACCGGCGTCGATCGGACCGGTGTGGGCGAGCAGCGCAATCATGATCAACGTGCCGTGATGCTCGGCGGGCACGAACGGCATGGGCGGCGCGACCATCAGGTTGCAGATGGTCGTCAGCTCGTCGGGCGCAGCCTCCGCCTCGGCGACGAACCTCGTGACGAGCTCCGGCGTCGCGGGCAGCATCAGCATGCCGCCCACGATCGTGTCGACGTCGTGCAGTCGGTACTGGAACCGTGTGACAACGCCGAAGTTGCCGCCACCACCGCGGATCGCCCAGAACAGGTCGGGATGCTGCTCGGCGTCCGTGCGCACGATCCGGCCGTCGGCGGTGACCACGTCGGCAGCCAGCACGTCATCGATCGTCAATCCGTGCCTGCGGGCGAGATAGCCGACGCCGCCACCGAGCGTGATGCCACCGATCCCGACCGAGGCGGTGTCACCGAACCCGGTCACAAGGCCGTGGGCCGCCGTCGCGCTCGTGTACTCGCCTGCGGTCAGGCCGGTCTCGGCCCACGCGGTGCGCTGTGCGACGTCGATGTCCACCTCCCGCATCAGCGACAGGTCGATGACGATGCCACGCTCGGACATGCTGTGGCCGGCCACGCTGTGACCGCCACTGCGGACGGCAAGCTCGCTCCCCGTGTCGCGGGCGACCGAGACGACCTTCGCGACCTCGGCTGCGTCGGTGACCTGGACGATCGCGGACGGCCTGCGATCGAACGCGCGGTAGAACACGGCCCGGGTCTGGTCGTAGGCGGTGTTGTCGGGCGTGATCACCTGCCCGTCGAATGCGGCACGCAGAGCTGGTATCAAACGCTCGGCGTTGTCGGCTCGTGACATCGGAGCACCTCCGTGGGGCATCGGGCCGACGGTCGCCGAGCCGGCCAGGCCGTGACCTGGGTGATGGCGATCTCCGGTCCGGTCGCTTCTGACAAGGACTACCTGCATCGACGACGGCCGGCGCGAGAACTCATCGCTGCGACGACGGGAGTGCACCGCCGCCGGGGCCGTCAACAGCCCCGCGGTGGCCGGCTCGCTGACCGTGGTACGCGAGCCGATCCTGTGGCACCTGCCGGACATCACGCCCCACCGCCGCTGGACGACGGGCGACGCGACGGCCTCCCCGACCTCGTCCCTGAGCCACTCCATCCGCCGAGGCGGCGACGCTGTTGTCCAGACGGACCACCGATGCCGCATACTGGTCGCGGACGGCATCGATACCGGTCGGCAGCTCCGGCGGGGAGGTGGGACGCATGACCGCTCCGCTGGATGCCTCAGCCGCGTACCCGCTCGGACGCAGCGACGCCGAGACGCGGCGGCTCATCCTGCAGCACCAGATCTACGGGCCGTTCACCCGCCAGCTGTTCGGCGACGCGGGCATCACCGCGGGGATGCACGTCCTCGACGTGGGCAGCGGGGCGGGCGACGTCGCACTGCTTCTCGCGGAGCTGGTTGGTCCTCAGGGTCACGTCACGGGCGTCGACACCAACCCCGAGATCCTCGAGGTGGCGCGTGGCCGGGCGGCTGCGGCACACCGGACGAACGTGGTGTTCCACAGTGGCGACGTCCGCCAGCTCGACCTGCGCGACGGCTTCGACGCCGTCGTCGGACGGTGGGTCCTGATGTACGAGCCCGACCCGGTCGCCACGGTTGGCCACGTCGCCGGCTTGCTGCAAGCCGGCGGCATCGTCGCGTTCCAGGAGATGGACCTCAGCACCCCGCGCTCCTCGTACCCTCCCGCTCCGCTGCACGACCAGGTCCTGCGCTGGACGACGCCGTCCGCCGACACGGGTCCGGACATCGCGATGGGCATGAAGCTCTTCTCCACCTACCGGCGGGCAGGCCTGCCCGCCCCGCAGATGCGTATCGACGTGCCCGCGGGCGGTGGTGCCGACTGGCCGGGCTACGCGTACATCGCCGCCACCGTCCACAGCCTGCTGCCCTTCCTCGAACAGCAGGGCGCTGTCGCCCGGGACGAGGTCGACGAGACGACGCTCGAGGAGCGACTTCGCGCCGAGATCATCGATCGCGACGGCATGCAGATCCTCCCCGCCATCGTCGGTGCCTGGACCCGCGTGTAGTACCAGAAGTCCAAGAAGAAGCCGTTCGGACCGATGTGTCCCCATGGTGCGCGGCGCCGTCCACGACCTGGTCTCCGTGTTGGTCTTCGGCGGACTCCCTGCCGCGTGCTTCGTGTTCGCTCGGTGGTTCTCCCGATCGGGACAGCGTCCATGGGCGGCGTACTCGACGGCCACCGGCGTCTTCTTCGTGGTGGGCGTCGTTCTTGCGAGCCTGGCCTTCGGTCAGATCGAGAGCCTGGTGGCGTCTGGTGGTCTGTTCCAGCGTGTGACGCTGACGGTCGGGTGGACGTGGCTGACCCTTCTGGCTGTCCACGTGCTGCAGACAACCCAGCAGGATTTCCAGCAATCGGCAGACCATGGGGTCGGGTAGCTGGCCTCCGTGCTCGTGGCGGTCGTGATCCCCCCGTCGAGCACATCCGGCAGGCCGAACACGACGCGGACGTGATGGCAACGTGGTGAGCACGTGCGGTGGCGACCGCCCGCGAGGCCTCCGAGCTCGGCAGCACGTGAGCGCGCTAGCCTTCGTCCGCAGTGGACGACATCTCGCGCCTGCTGGCGGGCACACATGCCGGTGACGAGGTGTGCGACTGCCCCGTGACGACATCCGTCACGTCCGGATCGACGCCTCCGGCGGCTCGCGGTTGCCCACGACCGACGACACCGGAGGTCGGCACGTGACCACCGACGACCAGCAGCGCGGCCTCGTCACCGGCGTCGTTCCTGTCGACGAACGCGCGGCACGCGACGCGATGGACCGGCACGCGCGGCTGATCAAGCCACGCGGCAGCCTGGGTCGCCTCGAGTCGATCGGCGCCCAGCTGGCAGCCATTGCGGGAACCAGCCCGCCGCCCGTCCCGACGCAGCCTGCGGTGGTCGTTGTCACCGCCGACCACGGCGTGCATGCACAAGACGTCACGCCCTGGCCCCAGCGGATCACGACCGTGATGGTCGAGCAGTTCTGCGCCGGGACCGCTGCGGTCAACGCCCTGGCCGCGACCGTCGGCGCCCGCGTCAGCGTCCTCGACGTCGGCTGCGCGGTCGAACCCGCTGACCACCCGCTGCTGCTCAAGCGACGGATACGCGCTGGCACTGACGACCTCACGGCCGGACCGGCGATGACGCGCGAGGATGCGACGCGGGCGTTCCTGGCTGGTGCGGGCATCGCCGAGGAGCTGACCGGCGACGACGTCGACCTGCTCGTCACCGGCGACATGGGCATCGCCAACACGACCGCGTCGGCGTGCCTCGTCGCTGCCTTCACCGGTGCGGACGCCGATCAGGTCACCGGACGCGGTGCCGGGATCGACGACGAGATGCTCGGCCGCAAGCGCGCGGTCGTTCAGACCGCGTTGTGGCGGCACCGGCCGGAGACGGCCGACGCGATCGACGCGCTGGCCGCGGTCGGGGGTCTCGAACACGCCGCCCTGGCGGGGCTGATCTGCTCGGCCGCCGTCGCTCGCGTACCGATCTTGCTCGACGGCGTCGTCACGAACGCCGCCGCGCTGGCCGCCGTCGGACTGTGTCCTCCGGTGCGTGGCTACCTCATCGCCGGACACCGCTCGACCGAGCCGGCTGCCGGTGTCGCGCTCGATCACCTGGACCTGACCCCACTGCTCGACCTCGGGCTGCGGTTGGGCGAGGGCACCGGCGGGCTGCTCGCCGTCCCGCTGGTCGCCGCCGCCGCCCGCGCGCTGACGGACATGACCACGCTCGCCGAGCTCGGCTTCATGTGACGACGAACGCCTCAGACGACGGAACGCGTCGCCGTGACGCGCTATGTCACTGCCCTGGTTCGTCGCCTTCGCTGATCACCAGCGCCTCGAGCTCATCACGCGCGGTCGGGCGGTCGTGTTCGCTGACCTCGTCGACCTCGCGGTCTGCCATCGCGATGCGCCGGACCTCGTCGGGATCGATGTTGTGATCCGCCAGCGCCCGCAGCTCGTCCGGCGTCAGCTCCAGGCTGGGCTTCGCTGCGAGCCGCCGTCGGATGCCGTCAGCACGTGCAGCCGACGCGCGACGACCTTCGCTCATCCCTCGCTCCTCGGTCCGTCGACGTCCATGCACCTCTACTCGTACCGTGAACACACGTCCCACTCAACACGACAGTGCTCGATAGCGTGGCACGAGCGGTGGCTCGTGGGGCAGGGCTTCTGGACCCTTTGCGGCGACGACCACAGCTGGCCCAGCATCTCGCTGTGCGTGCGGGCGGCTCGCAGAGACCTTGGGCTCAAGCACGAGAGTGCGACGTCCCCGGACGGACCGGCCGACAACGACACCACCACGATCGGCGGCGCCGCGCCCACCAGCGACGGCGCCGCGGCGGCCGCTGAGCGACACGCCGCGATGGCCGAGGTCGGAAACCCTCGAGGAGGAACAGGATGGGCGGCCGGAGCCGTCCACCGCCGACCCGTCCCGTCCGTCCGGAGACGTCGCTGACGGACCGCAACGCTGATCGGCGCCGCCGCCTGCGGCGCGCCACCGGACCGCGCCCGGACGGTCGCTGAGGTTTCGTGTGGTTCGGCGTGGCCGCGACCTCCAGATCTCCCGATGCGCGTGATCCCCGTCAGCCTGGCGATGCGGTTCGCGCTCAGCCTCCTCCCGGATGCAAAGCACGCGCCGTTGCCCGGCGATGCCCGGAAGCCGAACGCCTGGTACCGCGAGACGTTGACCGACCTGCTCGGCCTGCGGCTGCAGGCACGCTCTCGCCGATCGTGGCGGAGCGCATCCCGCTGACCGACGGCAGCCGCGCCCATCGGGTGCTCGAACGCGGCGGCATGTGGCAAGATCGTCGTCGTCGCCGGCGGGGTAGGCGGGACCGCTCC
>DATHVN010000197.1 GCA_035461305.1 Euzebyales bacterium
AAGCCCAAGAAGAGGCACGCCGCCAACGCGAAGCCCAAGCAGAGGCACGCCGCCAACGCGAAGCCCAAGAAGAGGCACGCCGCCAACGCGAAGCCCAAGAAGAGGCACGCCGCCAGCAGGAGATCGAGGACCTCACCATTCGCTCGACCCCGCCACCATCAGAGGTCCCCCCACCTCCGCCGGACTTCGAGCTCTCGTCGGAGCTTGGAGCCGATCAGGAGGACGCGTCCGACGGAGATACCCTGCTGTTCAATCCCGAACTGACGGCGTCGATCCCCCTGCCGGTGACCGATGAGGACACCGAACCCGCACGACAGCGCCGACGCCGACGCCGACGCCGACGGCGAGACGACGGCTGACGCCACGCCGCGCCGGATTCGCCACCCGTAGACTGCGGTGCGGGATGCAGGTGGCGGATGACCTCGACACGCTGACGGTCCTGTTCACGGACCTAGTCGGATCCACGCGCCTGCGCGCCGTGCTCGGTGAGCGCGACGCCGAGGACCTGTGGGACAGGATCGATGCGATCCAGACCGACGCTGTCACCGCCGAGCACGGCCGGGTCGTCAAGAGCCTCGGGGACGGCCTCATGTGCGTCTTCCCCGCAGCCGAGTACGCACTGCGCGCGGCCGGTCAGCTCGTGGCACGCCTCGACCAGCTGGCGGCCAGGGTCGGGCAGCCGGTCGAGGCACGCGTCGGGGTCAGCGCGGGTGACCTCCTGCGGGCCGACGGGGACGTGTCCGGCACACCCGCCATCGAGGCCGCGCGCCTGTGTGACGCCGCCGGTGGCGGCGAGATCCTCGTCAGTGACGTCGTGCGCGTGCTCGCGGGCTCATGGTCTGACCATCCACTCGACGACCGCGGGGAACGGCGCCTGAAGGGGCTGCCCGCACCGGTCAGGTGCTGGTCGCTGGCGTGGCGGCGTCCGCAGCCGCGGCCGGCGCAGGACGTCGGGTTGCTGGTCGACGACGAGTTCTCCTTCGTCGGGCGAGACGCCGAGCTCACGCGCCTGGAGGACGCGTGGGCGACGACCCGCCGTGGCGTGCGCACGGCCGTCCTGTTGGCCGGCGAGGCGGGTGTCGGCAAGACGCGTCTGGCGGTGCAGATGGCCCATCGCGTGCTCGACGAGGGCGGCCTGGTGCTCGCGGGACGCTGCGAGCAGGACACGACCGTGCCACTCGAACCGGTCCAGCACCTGCTCGGTGCATACGCCGCAGCGGCCGACCCCGCGACGCTCGCGGAGGCTGCGGGCCCGTTCGCTCCGGAGCTGGCCCGCCACATCGTGTCCATGGCGGCGGTCGTCGACGACCCCGGTGCTCCGGACGCCGATCGTGACGCCGAGCGGTTCCGCCTGTTCGCCGGCATCACCCACCTGCTGCACAGCGCGGCGCGGCGCCGTCCCGTCCTGGTAATCATCGACGACCTGCAGTGGGCCGACGCTGCAAGCTGGGCGTTACTCGGACACCTGTTGCGCACCGCCGACCTCGGCGCGGTCTGCGTGATCGCCACGTTCCGCGACACCGGAGCAGATGGGGCAACGGCCCGCGTCGGGGCGCTGCTGCGATTGCCAGGCGTGTCGCTGATGCAGCTCGAGGGTCTGCCGGTGGGCGAGCTGGCCGAGCTGGTCGCACACGCGTCGACCGGGATCGACGCGGTCAACCTGTGGGATCGGACCCGGGGCCATCCGTTCTTCGCCGTCGAGCTGATCCGCCGTGCGCGCGCCGATGGGGACGACACGGGTGTGCCCGTGTCGGTGCGCGACCTCGTGCTGCACCGGACCGCGCAACTGCGGCCCGCGACGGTGCGTCTGCTGACGATCGGCGCGCTGATCGGATATGCGTTCGATGTGACGCTCGCGGCCGAGGTGGCCGGGCTGACCGATCCGGAGGCCGCCGCCGTCGAGGAGGCCGTGGTCGCACGACTGCTGCTGGAGGTGCCGGGACGCCGTGACCGCGTGCAGTTCACGCATGCACTGGTCGCCGACACCCTCGCGACCCAGCCGTCACAGGTACGCGTGGCGCACCTCCACGAGCAGATCGCGGGCACGCTGCGACGTCGCGCCGCGCCGTCCGACCAGATCGCGGAGCACACGCTGCGGGCGGTGCCAGTCATCGCTGCAGTGGACGCGATCACCGTCGTCCGCGACGCGGCGCGCGATGCCATGGCGGACGGCGAGCCCGATCAGGCGGCCGCACTGCTGGAACGTGCGCTCCAGTTGGACCTGTCGGCCATGCCGCAGGTCCGCGCCGAGCTCGAGGTCGAGACGGGCGAGTGCCTCAACCACGCCTCGCGCGCGGTCGACGGCGTACCACACTTCGAGGCCGCGGCACGCCTGGCAGACGAGCACGGACGGTTCGACCTGTTGTACCGCGCCGCGCTCGGCTGCTGGGCCGGGAACCCGTGGTTCGCCAACGCAGACGAGACCGCACAGCGCCTGCTGCAACTGGCGATCGACCGTTGCCCACCTGCCGACGAGCTGCGCAGGGCCGCACTGCGTGCCGGCCTGGCCGCCTTCTCGATCTTCACGGCGCGGCTGGCGGATCGCGACCGCATCACGCGTGACGCGGTGGCCCTCGCCCGTGCCCGCGGTGACCGCACGGTGCTCTCCCGGGTGCTGGTTGCCCGGCACGTCGCGATCGGATGTCCCCTGGCGCTCGACGCGCTTGACGAGGTCCGCAGGGAGCTGGCACCGCTGGGTGCCGATGTGCCACTTGCCACGGCGCCGGGCGACCTGACGGGTGTGTCGGCATCGGATTTCTGGCGTGCCGACGGGGCCGCCTACCGACGTGCAGCCACATCGTTCGATCTGTCGGATCCGCGGCTCTCGGCCAACGACCGGACGGTCGGCAGCCAGCTGCAGGCCTGTGTCGCGCTCCTCGATGGCCGCACCGCCGACGCGAGGGTGCTCGCTGAGCGTGCGCTCGCCGTCGGCTCCTGGGGGGACGCGTCGATCGGCAACCACGGCTGGCAGTTGCTGCTCGCGGACTGGCTCGACGGGCGCGTGGTCGACTCACGCGCGCGGGCCGCGGCCGCCTACCGGCACTACGGCGGCCAGCCGACTCGGCTGACGCACGCCTGGACCGAAGCGGCGGCCGGCGCGTCCGACACCGCCCTGGCGTTGCTCGACCGCGTCGGACGCGATCGTCTGTCACGGGTCCCGGAGCTGTTCCTGGGATCGGTCGGGTTGGCGGCCGGAGCGGCCGCGGTGGTGACGCTTGGCGCCGTGACCTGGGCAGAGCCGTTCCTCCAGGCGCTCACGCCGCTCATGGACCAGATGTGTGGCGTGCCGTGGGCGCCGTTCCCGGCCGCGGCGTTCTACGCCGGCCAGCTGCAGGGCCTGCTGGGCGACGTGGCAGCGGCGGACCGAAGCTTCACGCGTGCGGTCGAGCTGCACGAACGTATGCAGGCGCCCGCCTTCGTGGCACTGACGCAGGCCGAGCATGGCCGCGTGCTGCTCGGCACCGACCGTCCCAGAGCAGCGCGTCTGCTCCGCGAGGCCGAGGTCTTCGCCCGCGATGTCGGCATCGACGGGATCCTGCAGGGCGTCACCAGCGCCAGGTGAGGCGCGCCGGCTGCGCGTCCGACGGTCGACGCGCTCAGGCCTCGTCGGACGAGGTCAGCATGCGGTCGACCCACCACAGCAGCAGCGCGACCAGCACGAGGTTGATCGTCTGCGTCCGCGCGGTGCTGGCGGCCGACGACGTCGCCTCCCTCGCGCGCGTGGCCGTGGCACCTGCCCAGCCGCCGGCGTGCTCCAGGGTCTCCGACGACGCCTGACGCGCACGCCCGGCGTAGACGGGCAGCTCCTGTGCGACGGGCTGGAGCGCCAGCCAGCGGCCGGTCGCGGTCACCAGGTCGTTGAGCGCGGTGACCAGGTCGTTGCCTGCCGAGAAGACCGTCGGTAGTGATCGCCGCAGTCGTACGCCCATCTGTGCTTCTCCTTGTCAGCTGTCGCCAGGGTGCACTGTTCCCAACCGCACGGTCCCGATGCGCGTCCGGTCGCTGCCCCTGCCCGTCGTGCGTAGGCTCGTAGGCTTGACGCGACCGGCGTCGAGGGGATAGTCGCACATCATGCCGTCACTGCCACGCATCCTCGCGATCATGGGGTCTGGCGAGACTGCACCCACGATGGTCAGCATCCACCAGGAGCTGTTCTCGCGGCTCCCCGCGTCGGCCCGGGCGGTCCTCATCGAGACGCCCTACGGGTTCCAGGAGAACGCCGACGAGATCAGCGACCGGACCGCGACCTACTTCGCGCGCAACGTCGGGCGCACGATCGAGGTCGTCGGCATGCGCACCGACGCCGACGCGGACGAAGCCGCGGCGGTCGCCCGGCTGCAGGCCGCCGACTACGTGTTCGCCGGGCCCGGCAGTCCCACCTACGCCCTGGATCGCTGGCGGGGCTCGTCGTTCGCCGACGCCGTTACCGACAAGCTGCAGACGGGCGGGATCGTGGTGTTCGCCAGCGCGGCTGCCGTCAGCCTCGGCCGCCACGCGATCCCCGTCTACGAGATCTACAAGGTCGGCCGCCGGCCGCACTGGGTCGAGGGTCTGGACCTGTTGGCCGCCGCCGGCATCGACGCGGCGGTCATCCCCCACTTCGACAACGCGGAGGGCGGCACCCACGACACGCGCTTCTGCTACCTCGGTGCCCGGCGCCTCACGATGATGGAGGACGAGCTGCCGGACGACACGTTGGTCATCGGCGTCGACGAGCACACGGCGCTGATCCTGGACCTCGACGAGCGGATCGTGACCATCCAAGGGCGTGGCTACGTCACCGTCCGCCGCGGCGGACAGGTCCTGCGGGTCGTCGACAGCGGCGTTCGGCTCGCACTCGACGGCCTCACCGCGTCCCAGGGCACGACGCCACCGGCACCGGTCGGGACGATGGCACCGGCATCCGCCAGCAGCCGTGTCCGGGCCTCGTCGACCTCGACGCTGCGCGAGGCCACGCGCGATGCGACGACGGCGTTCGGCTCCGCGCTCGCGCATCGCGACGGCGTGGCGGCCGCCACCGCGATCCTCGACCTCGACGCCGCGATCACCGCCTGGGCCGCCGACACGACGCAGTCCGACGAGGGTGACCGGGCGCGAGCCACGCTGCGTGGCCTGATCGTGCGGCTGGGTGAAGCAGCGACGCAAGGGCTGGCCGACCCGGCCGAGCGCCTCGCCCCGCTGATCGACGCGGTCGCCGTTACCCGGCAGCAGCTGCGCGGGCAGGGCGCCTACGGCCTCGCCGACGACCTGCGTGACGCGGTCGGCGCCGTCGGCGTCGAGTTGCGCGACACCCCGGACGGCACGACGTGGCGGGTCGTCAGCGACTGACAAGGCCCGGCGCGACGACGCGACCCATGTGGCGCCACGAGCCGTCGGCCACGACCGACCGCAGCACGCGACGACGCACACCCGACGGCAGCCGGGCCATCAGCCGCGTCATCGTGCGCTGCACCCCCAGCGGGGAGGAGGTGCGTGACACGTACCCCTGCCAGTCGCGTGGAGGCAGCGAGAAGAAGCCATCGAAGAAGGCCTGCGTCGCGTCGGTGTCCAGCGACAGCAGCACGTCGAGTCCCAGCCGGTAGAGCGCATCGCGCCGGTGGTCCGCGCTGGTCCACACCGCTCGCTGGCCGGCACGCGCGATCGCGCGCGGGCCTGCTCCGCCGACCATGGCGTCCCGGACGGTCGCGGCCAGCAGGGGCGCGCGCCGGAGCGCCTCCGCGACGTGGTACCCGGTCGCCGGGTGGATCATGGCGGCCGCGGCACCGAACGCGATCGCCGGCCCTCCGGGAGGGAGTGGAGCGTTCATCGCGAAGGCGCACCGCTCGGTGTGCCTGATCTCCAGCGGTGTGCAGCCGCGCGCGGCCAGCCGGTGCCGCAGGCGTCGCTCGAGCAGGCCGAGTGGGACGGCCGGGCGGGCGGCCAGCGAGGTCTCCTCGGTGAACCACAAGCCGTCGCCGAGATCCATCGCGTACAGGAACGTCGGCGGCCCGCCGTCGTCGAACGGCGTGGCGTCGAGGTCCATCAGGCACATCGTGCCCGGCGCCACAGGTGGTTGGTCGAACCGCGCCACGACCCCGTACGCCACCTGGTGCGCGAGGCCCGACCTGGCACGACGCCCGAAGGCGGCAGGGTGACCGGTGGCGTCCACCACGGCGCGGGCCGCCAGACGGCGGCCGTCGACGAGCGTGACGACGACCCCCGTATCGTCGACATCGAGCCTGTTCGCGCGTCCCGCCGTCTGCGTCACGTCCACGCCGTCGGTCAAGGCGCCACGCAGGCGCTCGTTGTCGATCAGCGCGTACGTGCGCCCCAGATCTCGGAACGTCGGGCCCACTGTGCGGACCGTGACGGCGGCCCACTGGTGGCCCGCGAGGCGTTCCGCGCCTGCCCCGGTGAGCTCGTCGAGCCACGCGCCATACGTCTGCGGCCAGGCAGCGTCGGGCCGGGGCGCGACCAGGTGCACGTCGAGATTCGCACGCGCACACGCGGCTGCGGCGGCCCGGCCGGCCGGTCCTGCGCCGACCACGAGCACGTCGCTGCGGGACACGTGCATCCTGTTCGTCGCGGTAAACTCCCTCCGGGCGCCACGCTACCGCCCCCACCCACACCGACCCGCCTGCCAGGCGATCCGGCGTGCGGATGCCTCCGGCGGCGTCGGACGTCGAAGACCATGGTCCGGTGGAGGGACGCCACGACCCGGGTGACTGTCGCCCGTGTGACGGGTACAGGTGCCGACACTGACAGCCGCGCGCCGATGCGCACCGCCCACGACACGGAGTGATCATGACGCCCGCAGACGCCTACGCCAGGTTCGACGCGATGCGGGAGGCGCTCAACGAGCTGCAGGAGGCCGATGCCGCACAGCGCCTGTGGGACCGTGACACGAGCCTGTTCAGCGACGACCCGGAGGTGCGGACGGCCGTGGCTGACCGCCTCGGCTGGCTCGACGCCGCGGGTGGCAACCCGGACTGGGACCGCGAGATCACAGCCGTCGCCGCTGAGGTGGACGCCGACGACGTCGATCGCATCGTGCTGGCAGGCATGGGCGGGTCCAGCCTCGCACCCGAGGTCTTCGGCACGATGTTCGCGGACGCGGGCAGGCGCGACCTCGTGGTCCTCGACTCGACGCACCCCGACGTCGTCGTCGAGGCGCTGCCACCGGACGGCCTCGACGCGACGCTGGTCGTGGTGTCGTCCAAGTCGGGCACCACCGCTGAGACGCGCGCGTTCGCGCTTCACGCCGAGCGCCACGTGCCCAGCACGAAGCACCTGGTGGCGATCACCGACCCCGGCAGCAACCTCGCCGAGGAAGCGACAGCGCGCAGCTGGCGCCACGTCTTCACCAACCCGCCCGACATCGGCGGGCGTTACAGTGCGTTGTCGCTGTTCGGCATGGTGCCGGCGCACCTGATCGGCGTCGACACCAGCGCCGTCTGGCGGTCGGGCCAGGCGATGCTGACGTTGTGCGGCCCCTCGCAGGAGGGCATCGACAACCCCGCGCTCGCGCTCGGCGCGTTCATGGGTGGGCTCGCACGCGCCGGTCGTGACAAGCTGACGATCCTGACGTCACCGGCGCTGTCGAGCTTCGGTGACTGGCTCGAGCAGCTGATCGCCGAGTCCACCGGCAAGCAGGGCACCGGTGTCGTTCCCGTGGTCGGAGAGCCGGTCGCACACCCGGGCGTCTACGGCGGCGACCGGGCGTTCGTGGTCATCGACCACGTGGCCGGTCCCGTACCGGGTGTGCAGGCCCTCGAGGACGCCGGGCTGCCGGTCCTGCGCATCACGCTGCAGGACCGCTACGAGATCGGGGGCGAGTTCGTCCGGTGGGAGGCCGCGACGGCGTACGCCGGTGCGCTCCTGGGGATCGATCCGTTCGACCAGCCCAACGTCGCCGAGAGCAAGCGCAACACCGACGAGGTGCTGGCCGAGGTCACCTCGGGCACGGCGCTGCCGGAGCCCGAGGAGGGCGACCTGGGCGAGCTGCTCGACAGCATCCGGCCGGGCGACTACTTCAGCATCCAGGCCTACCTCGCGCCGGACCGCAAGATCGCCGACGGGCTGACCGAGCTGCGCATGATGGTCCGCGACAACCTCCGCGTCGCCACCACCATGGGATGGGGGCCCCGGTTCCTGCACTCCACCGGGCAGCTGCACAAGGGCGGCCCGAACACGGTCGTCGCGCTCCAGCTCGTCGACGTCCCAGGCGACGACGTCGAGATCCCGGCCGAGCAGCACGGCTTCGCCACGCTCATCCGGGCGCAGGCGCTCGGGGACCTGCGCAGCCTGCGATCGCACGACCGACGCGTCATCCAGCGCCGCATCGACGGTCCGGAGGACGTCGTGCGTGTGCTCGGCGACGCCAGAGCCCGGCTGCACAAGCCGATGCCCGGCAGCGACTCGATCTGACGAAGGGGTCGCTGCCGGCAGACGGCGAGCTACGCGGGGACCGTCGGCAGCGCTACGCGGGGACCGTCGGCAGGCGGGTCAGCGCGTCGTCGACCTTGGCCTTCGGGTAGTCGTAGTCGACGAGCTCACCGGCGAGGTAGCTGTCGTAGGCGGACATGTCGAAGTGGCCGTGGCCGCACAGCGCTGTGAGGATGACCCTCTCCTCGCCGGACTCCGCGCAGGCGCGCGCCTCGGCGATGGCCGAGGCCAGCGCGTGGGTCGGCTCGGGCGCCGGGATGATGCCCTCCGTCCTGGCGAACTGGATGCCCGCCGCGAAGCACTCCTTCTGGTCGCGCGCCTCGGCCTCGATCAGGCCGAGCTCGTGCATGTGGCTGAGCAGCGGCGACATGCCGTGGTAGCGCAGCCCGCCTGCGTGGATCGGGTCGGGCACGAAGTCGTGACCCAGCGTGTACATCTTGACCAGAGGCGTCATGCCGGCCGTGTCGCCGAAGTCGTACGTGTAGACGCCCCGCGTCAGCGACGGGCAGGCGGCCGGCTCGACCGCCAGGATCCGCGGGTCGTTGCGGCCGGCGAGCTTCTCGCGCAGGAACGGGAATGACAGCCCGGCGAAGTTCGACCCGCCACCGGTGCAGCCGATCAGCACGTCGGGCGTCTCACCCGCGTCGGCCATCTGCCGCAGTGCCTCCTCGCCGATCACCGTCTGGTGCAGCAGCACGTGGTTGAGCACGCTGCCCAGCGCGTAGCGGGTCTGCTCGTCGGACGCGGCGACCTCGACCGCTTCACTGATCGCGATGCCCAGGCTGCCCGGGCTGTCGGGGTCGTCGGCAAGGAACCGGCGGCCCGCCTCCGTGCGGTCCGACGGACTCGAGTGCACGGTCGCGCCGAACGCCTCCATCATCGAGCGACGGTACGGTTTCTGGCGGTAGCTCGCGGCGACCTGCCACACCTCGCACTCCAGGCCGAACAGCGCGGCGGCGAACGCGAGCGCGCTGCCCCACTGCCCCGCCCCGGTCTCGGTGGTCAGCCGTCGGATGCCCTCGGCCGCGTTGTAGTACGCCTGGGGCACGGCCGTGTTCGGCTTGTGCGAGCCCGACGGACTGGTGCCCTCGTACTTGTAGAAGATCTTCGCAGGTGTATCGAGCGCCCGCTCGAGACGTCGTGCGCGCATCAGCGGCGTCGGTCTCCACAGGCGGTAGACGTCGCGCACGTCCTCGGGGATCTCGATGAAGGACTCGCCCGAGACCTCCTGCATGATCAGCGCCATGGGGAACAGCGGCGCCAGGTCGTCGGGTCCGACGGGATCCAGACGTCCGGGGTGCAGTACCGGCGGCGGCGGGGCCGGCAGGTCGGGCACGATGTTGTACCAGCGCTCAGGCAGTGCGGACTCGTCCAGCAGGTACTTCGTGCGCTCCGTCATCGTCGTTCCGTTCACGTCGTGTTCGGCGGGGAGTTCCGCGGGATGCACGATACCTTTCCAGCGCGTCGGGTAGGGTGCCGACATGGCGACTCGTAACGTTCTCTCGATGGTGCTCGCCGGCGGAAAAGGGACGCGGCTGTACCCGCTGAGCAGGGACCGCGCCAAGCCTGCCGTGCCGTTCGGTGGCCAGTACCGGCTGATCGACTTCGCACTGTCGAACCTGGCCAATGGTGGGTTCCTCAAGATCGTGGTCCTCACGCAGTACAAGAGCCACAGCCTCGATCGGCATCTGGCGCTCACGTGGCGCATGTCCCCGCTGCTGGGCAACTACGTGACGCCGGTGCCGGCGCAGATGCGTCGGGGCGCCCACTGGTTCGAGGGCTCGGCGGACGCGATCTTCCAGAACTTCAACCTCCTCAACGACGAGAAGCCGAAGTACGTCATCGTGTTCGGCGCGGATCACATCTACAGGATCGACCCCCAGCAGATGCTGCACGCCCACATCGACTCGGGTGCCGGCGTCACCGTCGCCGGGATGCGCGTGCCGGTCGGCGATGCGGACCAGTTCGGCGTCCTGCAGGCCGACGAGCACGGGCAGATCACGGAGTTCCTCGAGAAGCCCGAGCATCCCGAGCCGCTGCCGAACGACCCCGACCACGTGTTCGCCTCGATGGGCAACTACATCTTCTCGATCGACACCCTGCGGCGGGCCGTCTCGGAGGACGCCAAGGACGAGAGCTCCACACACGACCTCGGTGGCAACATCATCCCGATGCTGGTCGAGCGCCGCGAGGCGTACGTCTACGACTTCTCCGACAACGACGTGCCCGGCTCGACCAAGCGCGACAAAGACTACTGGCGAGACGTCGGAACACTGGACGCCTACCACGAGGCCCATATGGACCTCATCTCGGTGGATCCCGTCTTCAACCTGTACAACCGCGAGTGGCCGATCTACACGTGGAACGAGCCGCTGCCGCCCGCAAAGTTCGTGTTCGACCACGAGGGTCGGCGGGGCCAGGCGCTGGACTCGATGGTCAGCCAGGGCGTCGTGGTGTCCGGCGGCGTGCTGCGCCGCTCGGTGCTGTCTCCCGGCGTGCGCGTGCACTCGTACGCGGAGGTCTCGGGTTGCGTGCTGCTCAACGGGGTGCGTGTCGGCCGGCACGCCGATGTCCGGAACGCGATCATCGACAAGCACGTGCATGTGCCGGAGGGCGCGAAGATCGGCGTGGACCTCGAGCGTGACCGCGAGCGCTTCACCGTCTCCGACGGCGGTATCGTCGTGATCGGCAAGGGCGACAAGGTCGAGGCGTGACACCCAGGGCGGTGCGCGCCGCGCTGCTGACACGGGAGTACCCACCGGAGGTCTACGGTGGTGCGGGCGTGCACGTCGAGTACCTGTCGAAGGCACTGGCGCCGCTGGTCGACGTCGAGGTCCACTGCTTCGGGGCCGACCGGGACGACCCCCTGGTCGTCGCCGCCTACCGGCCGTGGAACGCGTTGGACGGTGCCGCCAAGCACCTGGCCGCGCTGCGCCACTTCTCGACCGACCTCGCGATGGTCGCAGGCGTCGAGGGCGCCGACCTGGTCCACTCCCACACCTGGTACACCAACCTGGCCGGCCACCTGAGCAAGCTGGCCTACGGGATCCCGCACGTGTTGTCGACGCACAGCCTCGAGCCGCAGCGGCCGTGGAAGCGTGAGCAGCTCGGCGGCGGCTACGAGCTGTCCGCCTTCGCCGAGCGCACGGCGATCCTGAACGCCGACGCGGTCATCGCCGTGAGCGGCCGCATGCGCGAGGATGTTCTCGCCAGCTACCCCGACGCCGATCCCGACCGCATCACCGTCATCCCGAACGGCATCGACACCGACGAGTACCGGCCCGACCCGAACACCGACCTGCTCGAGCAGCTGGACATCGACCTGGACCGGCCGATCGTGACGTTCGTCGGCCGGATCACCCGGCAGAAGGGCTTCACGCACCTGCTCGACGCCGCCGCCCACGTCAACCCGGATGTGCAGTTCGTGTTCTGCGCCGGCGCGCCCGACACACCGGAGCTGCAGGACGAGGTCGTCGCGAAGGTCGAGAAGCTCCGCGCCGGCCGCAGCGGCGTCTGGTGGATCGCCGAGCACCTTCCCCGGGCCACGATCACCCAGATCCTGACACACAGCACGGTGTTCGTCTGCCCGTCGATCTACGAGCCGTTCGGGCTGGTCAACGTCGAGGCGATGGCGTGCGAGGCCGCCGTGATCGGGTCTGCCGTCGGGGGCATCCCCGAGATCATCGTCGAGGGTGAGACCGGCCACCTCGTTCCGTTCGAGGCGGGTGGTGACGCCTACGGCACGCCCGCGGATCCGGAGGTGTTCGCCCGTGACCTGGCGGTGGGCATCAACGACCTGGTCGACAACCCCGAGCGCGCCGCCGCATGGGGCCGCGCCGGCCGGCAGCGGGTGCTCAGCGAGTTCTCGTGGTCGAGCGTCGCGGAGCGGACCGCCGAGCTGTACCGCTCGCTGCTCTGACGCGCGTGGCACCCGGTGCCGGCATGCCGGGGTCAGCTGCCACACCCCGGCGCGCGTGGCACCCGGTGCCGGCACACCGGCGTCAGCTGCCACGTTCGGCGGAGGTGCCGACGTTGCGCAGACGGTCCCGCCGCGCGGCGAGGCGCTCCTCGCGCGGCTGCACGAGCAGCATGCGCAGCTGGTCGGCGACGGCGTCCGCGATCGCGGTGATCCAGCCGTCCTCCTCCGGCATGATCTCGTCGACCAGCCCTAGCCACTGGAGCGCGTCGACGTCGATGGCCTGGGTGCGGGCGAGATCCACTGCCCGGTCGGTCGAGCGGTGCAGGATCGCCGACGCGCCCTCCGGCGCGATCGGGGCCAGCCACGCCCGCTCCGCGGCCACCACGCGGTCGGCGGCCAGCCAGGCGATCGCCCCGCCGCCAGAGCCCTCCCCCAGCAACACCGCGACCGACGGCACCTCGACCGTGCTCATGGTCGCCATGCAGCGGGCGATCTCCGCAGCGAGCCCGCCGGACTCCGCCGCGGCCGTCGTCGCGGCACCCCGCGTGTCGACGACCGTCACGATCGGCAGGCCGAGCTCGTCGGCCAGGCTCATCGCACGACGGGCGGCCCGATAGCCCGCGGCACCGACCGCGGCACCCCGCGACCCCGGCGGCCGGTCGTGGCCGACCACGACGACCGGCGTACCGCGCCACGTGCACACCGCCGTGACGCAGCCGTCGTCACGGCCTCCCGCGCCGTCGCCGCGCAGCCCGACACGGTCGCGTACGGCGATGTCGAGCAGCGCGGGCAGACCCGGCCGGTCCCCACTGCGTGACGCCGTCACCGCGTCCCAGGCATCCGTGCGCGCGGTGCCCGCTCCGGCCGGCGCTGCGGGTGCGAGGTCCGTCGGCCAGATGTACCCGTGGGCGCCGAGCGCCGGGGGTGATGGCCCGACGGCTTCGAGCGTGTGCGCGAGGCATGCCTGCAGCTCCTCCGCAGGCACGAGGCCGTCGACCACGCCGTGGCCGTGCAGGTGCTCGGCGCGCTGCACGTGTTCCGGCAGCGCCGAGCCCTCGAGCGCCGCGATGACGCGGGGCCCGGTCAGGCCGATCAGCGCGCCGGGCTGCGCCCAGGTCACGTGGGCGAGCGAGCCCCAGGACGCGAGCACCCCACCGGTGGTGGGGTTGCGCAGCCAGGAGACATAGCGGTTGCCCGACCGACGGAACGCCGCGACCGCGGCGGCGACCTTGAGCATCTGCACGAACGCGAGCGCACCCTCCTGCATGCGCGTCCCTCCTGACGTGGGCAGGCCCACGACCGGCAACCCCCGCACGGCGGCGCGCTCGAACGCACGGGTGACCCGCTCCCCGACCACCACCCCCTGGGTGCCGGCCAGGAAGCCGAACTCGCCGACGACCACGACGACATGCCGGCCGCCGAGCCGTCCGATGCCTGTCACCACCGCCTCGGTCGTCGGCGCGTCCCGCCTGGCGTCGGCGAGGCGCTCGGCGTACGGCCGGACGTCGGTGAACCGCAGCGGGTCCCCTGGCACCAGATCGTCGTCCCAGGCGGTGAAGCTGCGACCGTCGGTGAGCATCCCGATCAGTTCAGCGGCGGACCATCGCCGGGGCGCTTGCCCGGCCTCAGCCATCGCGTGGGAGCCAGCCGTCACCGTTGTGCTGCCCGAGCAGGGGCGGTGCCTGTGGATCGTTGCGGGTGGAACGGCTGTACGTGACCGCAGGCCCGGGAAGGCCGATGCGACCGAGGGTGGGATGGTCGACCTCGTCGACGAGTCCGAGGTGTGCGACCTGGGGGGACGCGTACACGTCGTCGAGCCCGGCGATGGGCCCGGCGGGCACGCCCGCGTCGTCCATGCGCGCCAGCCACGTGTCGGTGTCCGCGGTCGCGAGGGCGTACTCGATCAGCGCCTCGAGCTCGTCGACGCGGCCGACCCGGTCACCGTTCGTCGCGAACCTGACGTCGTCCGGGTCGAGGCCGACCAGCGGTGCGAAGCGGCGCCACAGACCCTCGGTGCCGACGGCGACGTTGATGCTGCCGTCCGCGCAGCGGAACGCCCCGTAGGGCTGGATCGACGGGTGGCGGTTGCCACTGGTCACCGGCGCCTCCCCGGCCACGAGCCACCGGGTGCCCTGGAACGTGTGGATGGCGATCATGCCGCCCAGCAGCGAGCTCGACACACGCTGCCCACGCCCGCTGCGCTCACGCTCGTACAGCGACGCGACCACGCCGTACGCGCCGAACATCCCGGCGAGGATGTCGGCGATCGGCACTCCGACCTTGCTCGGCGGCCCGCCGACCGGCCCGGTGAAGCTCATCAGGCCACCCTCGCCCTGCAGTATCTGATCGAACCCCGGGCGGTGCCCGTGCGGGCCACCTTCGCCGAAGCCGGTGATCGACAGCACGACCAGTCGCGGGTTCAGCTCCTCGAGCGGCGCCTCGCCCAACCCGAGACGCTCCATCACGCCGGGACGGAAGTTCTCGACCAGCACGTCGGCGCCGGCGACCAGGGCACGCAGGCGGCCCAGGTCGGCCTCGTCCTTCAGATCCAGCTCGACCGACCGCTTGTTGCGGTTGACCGACAGGAAGTACGTCGACACCGGCGTCCCCCCTTCCGGTGGCTCTGCGAAGGGCGGGCCCCAGCCGCGGGTGTCGTCTCCGGTGCCGGGCCGCTCGACCTTCACCACGTCCGCACCCGCGTCGGCGAGCATCAACGTCGCGTACGGACCCGCGAGCGCACGCGTCAGGTCGACGACCCGTACGCCGTGGAGCGGCCCGCTCATGATGTCTGCCTACCGCTGTCGCTCCTGCGCCCGTCGGCTGACGCCTCGCCCCGCACAGCCAAGGGTGTGTGCCCACCACTGCTCGCGTCGAGAGCGGCGCGTTCGGTCGCCGACAGCTCGTCGACATCGGCGTGCGTCGCACCGTCGGCCAGGCGTGCGTAGCCGGGACCCCGATCAAAGAACGGCCGCGGTCCACGGTCGGCGCGCAGCCGCGCCCGCAGCGCCCGGGTCTGCTCCTCGTCGACCACCAGGTGCTCCTCTGCCGTGCCGGTGACGACGGCGTACGCGGTGGGTGGGCTCGCGGCCGGTGGGTCGACCGTCGTCACGATCGCGACGCCGTGGTCGCGCTCGGCCATCGCCTGTGACACCTTGCCCTGCACGACGTCGCGCAGCACCGCCCGAGGATCCCGGTCGAGTGGATCGCCCCAGCCGCCCCCACCGGTCGTGCGGATCCGGACGACCTCGCCGGCACACATCGGCTCGCCGGATGTCAGCCCCTCCATATCGCGCTCGGCTGGCCCACCCGGGTCGATGGTGACCCGGAACGGCGCGCCGGCCATCCCACCAGCGACCCCCCAGCACGACAGGATCGAGCGGTCGGCGATCGACATGTACCGCGCGTCGCGCAGCACGCGGATCCACTTGTCGTACCCCAGGCCACCGCGATGCTCGCCCGGTCCACCCGAATCCGTCGCGAGTCCGAGGCGCTCGACGCGGATCGGGTGGCGGCTCTCGGCGAACTCGACCGGAATGTTGCGTGAGTCGGGGACCACGTGGATCGTGTCCTCGCCATCGGCGTACCACCGGCCGCCGGATCCGCCGCCGAGCACCTCACGCATCAGGTAGGGCCGGCCGTCGGCGTCGTCGCCGTAGACCCCCGTGTAGCGGATGGTCTCCTGGTCGGCCGGCATCCGCCCGCCCGTGGCCTTGGCCAGGACCCCCGCGAGCACCCCCAGCAGGCGCAGGATGACGAACGTCCGCGCGTTCGTCGGCGCCGGGAAGATCGGCGTCAGCAGCGTGCCCTTGTCGGGGAAGCGCATCTCGATCAGCGGGACGACGCCCTCGTTGACGTCCAGCTCGGCCATACGCTCGGGCGTGTCGGCGAGGTTGCGCAGGATCGGTGCGAGCCACTTCGCCAGGAAGTTCCCGTCGGCATAGTCGCCGGCGTGGTTGATCGGACCCTTGGCCTGCGGTGACGTGCCGGTGAAGTCGATGACGATTCCCGCGTTCGACTTCGTCAACGTGATGCGCTGGCCGTGCAGACGCGGGGGGTCGACCCCGTCGTGCTCGGCGTAATCCTCCCACACGAACGTCCCGTCGGGGATCCGCGACAGGACCTCGCGGCGGTAGGTCTCGGTCGTGCGGTCCAGGATCGCGTCGAAGCACGCCACGACCGTCGCACGTCCGTAACGGGCGAACAGGTCCGACAACCGGCGCGCCCCCATCGTGCAGGCGCTGGCCTCGGCGTCCAGATCGCCGGCGAGGTGGTCGGGCATGCGCGAGTTGCGGGTCATGATGCGCAGCGCCGCGCGGTTGGGCTCGCCTGCGTTCCACAGCTTGATCGGCGGGACCATCAGGCCCTCCTGGAACACCTCCGTGGCGTCCGACGGCATCGACCCTGGCACGGCGCCACCGATGTCGTCGTGGTGGCCAAAGGCCTGCACGAAGGCCACGACGTCCGGTGCACAGCCGTCCGATGGATCCCCGCCCGCCGGCTCGCTGCCGCTCGCCCTCACCCTCGGATCCCCGCCCGCCGGCTCGCTGCCGCTCGCCCTCACCCTCGGATCCGGCGCGAACACCGGCACGGTCACGCAGAGGTCCGGCAGATGCCCGATGCCCCCCTCCGACGTGTACACGTCGTTGTGGAAGTACACGTCGCCCGGTCGCATCGTCTCCAGCGGGAAGTCCCGCACGACCGGGTGGACCAGCGCGCTGTAGCTGCGACCCGTCAGCTTGCGCAGCCGCCGGTCGTGGATGCCCGCGCGGAAGTCGTGTGCGTCGCGGATCATCGGCGAGCGCGCGGTGCGGGCGATCGCCTCCTCGACCTCGGCCTCGACCGATGCGAGCGTGCCCTCGACGATCTCGATGGTGATGGGGTCGATCGTGGTCATGCCGCACGCCCTGTCGCTGTCGCGGTCACGGGTCCTCCCTGTGGCGGATGACGAGGTTGCCGAGGTCGTCGACGCGAGCGGCGAAGCCGGGGCTCAGGGGTACGGTCGACGAGAACTCCTGGACGACCGCGGGCCCGCTGATGTGGTCGCCGGCCAGCAGGCCCGCGCGGGCGTACAGCTGTGCGGTGTGCCACACGCCGTCGAGGTGGACCTGCCGGTCGCCCACGGCGGCCCGGCCGGGATCGCCGTCACCCGCGTCGAGCCGACGCAGCTGCGGTCGCGCGATCGGCCCGATCCCGCTCACACGGACGTTGACCCATTCGATGCCCTGGCTGGGATCGTCCCGGTAGCAGTAGCCGTACGTCGCCTCGTGCCGATCGTGGAAGCGCGCGATCACCTTCGCCGCGAACGCGCCGTCGACCGGACCGTCGGGGACGTCGACGCGGACCTCCGACGCCTGCCCCGCATAGCGCAGGTCGGCCTGCCGCACGAATGACCGCTCGTGCTCGGCGAACCCCTCGGTCGCCAGCGCCGCGGCCGCGCGGTCCCGCAGCGCGCCATAGACATCGGCCAGCTCGGCGAGGTCGAGGCCGTCGTGGTGGCGGACGAACGTCTGCACGTCATCGTTGCGCACGTCGACGGTCAACAGGCCGAACGCCGAGAGGTTGCCGGGGTTGGCCGGCACGATCGCGGCGGGGAGCTCGAGCAGGTCGAGCAGACGGCAGACCTGCAGCGAGCCGGACCCGCCGAACGTGGCGAGCACGTAGTCGCGCACGTCGAGCCCGCGCTTGACGGTCACCTGGCGGATCGCGTTGGCCTGGTTCCACACGGCGATCTCCAGGACGCCCTCGGCGCAGCGCTCGACGTGGTCGATGCCGAGGTCGTCGGCGAGGTTGGCGATGCCGGCCCTGGCCGCCGCGGCGTCGAGCGGCATCGCGCCGTCGAGGAGGGCATCGGGCAGCCGACCCAGCACCAGGTGCGCGTCCGTCGCCGTCGGTTCGGTGCCGCCCCGGCCGTAGCACAGCGGGCCGGGGTCCGCGCCCGCGGACCGCGGCCCCACCTTGAGCGCGCCGTCCGGGGTACGCCACGCGATCGAGCCCCCACCCGTGCCCACGGTCACCACGTCGATCATCGGGACCTTCGTCGGGAACCGGCCGACGGTGCCCTCGGTCGTCAGTGCCGGCTCGCCGTCGGTCACGACGCACACGTCGGTCGAGGTTCCGCCGCCGTCGAGCGTCAACACCCTGTCATAGCCCGCGGCGTCGGCGATGAGCGCCGCACCCAGCGCGCCCGCGGCGGGACCTGACAGGATCGTCGTGATGGGTTGGCGCGCGACCTCCTCGGCCGAGATGACACCGCCGTTGGACTTCATGACGTAGAATGGCACGTCCGGGCGGACCTCGTCGAGCCCGGCGCGGATCTGCGCGACGTAGCGCCCCACCCGCGGCTTGACGAAGGCGTCGACGAGCGTGGTCACCGCGCGCTCGTACTCCCGGTACTCGCGCAGGACGTCTGACGAGATCGACACGGTGCAGCCCGGGTGCTCGGTGGCGAACACCTCCTGGACACGTCGCTCGTGGTCGGGGTTGGCGTAGCTGTGGAGGAAGCTGATCCCGACGCAGGTAATGTCGCGACGCCGCAACCACCTGGCGACCTCGACCGTGGCGTCCTCGTCGAGGTCGCGGACCACCTCGCCCTCGGGTCCGAGGCGCTCGGGCACCTCCCGAACGTGGTGCAGCGGCACGATGCGCGGCGGCTTGACCCAGAAGTACGAGTTGCCGTAGCCCTCGGGGACGCTCTGCCGGGCGATCTCGAGCAGGTGGCGGAAACCCTCGGTCGTGACGAAGCCCAGGCCCGCGTAGTCGTCGGTGAGCAGGGCGTTGGTCGCCACGGTCGTGCCGTGGCTGACGGATGCGACCGCGTCGCCGTCCCGCCCGACATGGTCGAGGATCTGCCGCACGCCTGCCATGAAGCCGCGTGCCGGATCGTCCGGCGTCGACGGCGTCTTGGTGATCGTGACCGTCCCGGCGCCCGGATCGAACAGCACCACATCGGTGAAGGTCCCGCCGGTGTCGACCCCGATCCGCAGGGTGTGCTCGGATGTCCCGTCGTCGACTGCGGTCACGGTGCCTCCTGCGCGAGCACGTCACCGACCGACCGCGCTGCGGCCAGCGCGGCGGCGTCGTCGTCGCGGTCAGCGACGACCTGGACGCCGAGCGGCATGCCATGGGGACCCAGCAGCCCCGGGACCGCGACCGCGGGCGTGCCGAGCAACGTCCACATCCGGCAGAACAGCGGGTCACCGGTGGCGTCCAGCCCCTCGGGTGCCTCGCCGACGACGCTCGGTACGAGCAACACGTCGTGGTCGGCGAAGACCGACGGCAGCAGCTCATGGCAGCGTGCGGCGTGATCACGGGCGCGACCGACGACGTCATCGCCGATCGCCGCCCCACGCGCGAGCATCTCCCGGAGCTGCGCGCTCAGCTGCTCGTGATGCGCGCGGTCCTCCGGCGCGAGCGCCGCGGCCGCCTCGGCCTCCATGACGGTCGCCTGTGCACCGACGAGGTCGGCGAAGGGCGCGGGCAGCATGAGCTCTGGCAGCCCGAGGCGCGCCACCAGCGCAGCGATCGCCTCGCGGGTGGTGGCGTCGGCCCGCTCCCACTCCCAGGTGCGGGCGAACGCGATCGACGGCGTGCGGTCCGGCGAGCCGGTCGCGTCAGCACCGCGCAGCACGGCGGCGGTCAGGACGAGGTCGTCGACCGTGCGCGCCAACGGTCCGATGGTGTCCAGGCTCGGTCCGATCGCTCGGACGCCGTCGGTCGGGACCGCGCTGAACGTCGGCTTGTAGCCGTAGACGCCACAGAACGACGCCGGGCGCACGATCGAGCCGGCGGTCTGCGTGCCCAGCGCGACCGGCACCATGTGGTCGGCGACCGCGGCGGCGGAGCCGCTCGACGAGCCTCCCGGCGTCCGTGCCAGGTCGTGGGGGTTCGCGGTGGGCCCGGGATGGAACAGCGCGAACTCGGTCGTCACGGTCTTGCCCAGGACGACCGCCCCCGCCGCACGCAGCCGTGCGACGCAGACCGCGTCGCGTGCCGGACGCCGGCCGGCGTGGATCGGCGAGCCGTACGCCGTCGGCGCATCGGCGGTGTCGATGAGGTCCTTGATCCCGACCGGCACACCGTGCAGCGGTCCGACGGCAGGCGTGGCGTCCCGGCGCCGGGCCTCCGCCAACGCCCGCTCCGGGTCGACGTGCACCCACGCGTGGACCTCGCCGTCGCGCTCGGCGATCCGCTCGAGGCACGCGGCGACGACGTCCTCGCTGCGGATCTCACCTGAACGGATCGCGGCCGCGGTGGCCGCGGCCGGCCACGCCGCAGGCGAGTCCTGACGAGAACGAGCGGGGCTCACGCGCGCCGCCGCTGCCCGACCAGCACGCCCACCAGCGCAATGACCGCACCCGCCAGCGCGGCGAGGAGCAGCGGCACGACGTCCGAGGCCGACGGCTCCACCGGCGGGCGGCGGAACACCTTCGCGGGCTCGCCGGCTCCCTCGGCCGCGGCGCGCCCGACATCGCCGGCGACCGCCGGCGTGGCCTCGCGACCACCGTCGAGCTCGCCCGCGAGGTGCCGGTCGACCGCCTCGAAGAAGGTCGCCGCGTTGCGCTTGGCGACCCCTGTGACGACCCGCTGGCCGACACCCGCGATCGCGCCGCCGATCACGGCTTCTGCGTCGTAGTCGACCCTTGTGCCGCCCCCCTCCTCAGTGAGCGAGACGGTGGCTGTCGCGTCGATCGTGCCCGTGTTGCCACTGCCGGCGGCACGCAGCGTGTAGGAGGTGGGCGGGTTCTGATCACCGAGCTGGACCCGCCCGTCGTACATGCCTTTGACGGACGCGATCCCGGCGTGGACCCGGGCGCTGTAGGCGTCCTCGCCCGTCTCTTCCAGCTCCTGGCACCCGGGGATCGTCGCCACGAGGACCGCGGGATCCTGCAACGCGTCCCACACCTGCTGGCGTGGCGCGCGCAGGACGTGGCTTCCGCTGACCTTCATGCTGCGTCTCCCTCCTCGTCGACCGTCGTCCCCAGCGCCCCCACGGGAGCGAGCCGCGCCCGCCCGTCCGACCGCAGCAGGCGGAACAACTCGTCGGGAGCCAGTGGCATGCGCCTGATCGGGATGCCGGTCGCATCCTCGATCGCGGCCGCCAGGACCGCAGCGCCAGGGATCACGCCGGCCTCACCCGCGCCTTTGATGCCCAGGGGGTTCAACGGCGACGGCGTCTGGAGGTGGTCGGTGCGGATGGTCGGCACCTCGCTGGCGTAGGGCACCAGGAAGTCCATGAACGACGCATTCAGCAGCTGGCCGTGCTCGTCGTAGGCCATCCGCTCGTAGAGCGCTCCACCGATGCCCTGGGCCACACCACCGTGGATCTGCCCCTCGACGATCCGCGGGTTGATCAGGTTGCCGCAGTCATGGACGACCGCGTAGTCGAGGACCGAGACCTCGGCCGTGTCGGGATCGACCTCGACGACGGCCGCATGCATGCCGCTGGCGAAGGTCGACCGCGGCGGGGAGTAGTACGCCCTGCCCTCCAGCCCGGGTTCCTCGCCGTCGCGCACCGGTGGCTCCTCGGGATCGGCGGGCAGCGAGAACTGCGTGGCCGCCTGCGCCGCCTTGCTGAACGAGTAACGCAGCGGGTTCGACAGCACCGCCACCTGGTTCAAGGGGATCTGATCGTCCGGGCTGCCCTTGACCCGCACGATCCCGTCGACGATCTCCAGGTCGTCGGGGTTGGCCTCGAGCGCCCGTCCGGCAACCAGCCTCGCCTTCTCGTTGACCGCGCGGGCCGCGAGCGCGATGGCGTTGCCACTCATGACCGCCGCCCGCGAGGCGAACGTACCCACGGCATAGCCGAACCGGCGCGTGTCGCCCGTCGTGACGTGAACATGCTCCATCGGCACGCCCAGCTCGGTCGCGACGATCTGCGCGAACACCGTCTCGTGGCCCTGACCCTGCGTCGTCAGGCCGGTCGACACCATCACGCGCCCGCTGGTCTCGACGTGGATGTGCGCGCCCTCGTAGGGTCCGACGCCGGTTCCTTCGACGTAGCAGGCCAGCCCGATGCCCAGGTGCCGCCCCGCCGCGGCGGCCTCGCGTCGTCGATCGTCGAAGCCATCCCAGTCGACGAGTGCCTTGAGCCGGCGCAGCGCCTCGGGATAGTCGCCCGAGTCATAGATCGCAGGCCGCCCGTCCTGGAAGATGAGGCCGACGTCGTAGGGGAACTCGTCGGGCTGGACGAAGTTGACCGCCCTCACCTCGGTGCGGTCCAGTCCGAGGTCGGCCGCGATCGCGTCGATCGTGCGCTCCATCGAGTAGACCGCCTGGGGCCGGCCCGCACCCCGGTAGGGTGTGACGATGACGGTGTTGGTGTACAGGCTCGTGTACTCGACCCGGTAGGTCGCCAGCTTGTAGGGTCCCGGAAGCTGGGTCGCGGTGATGATCGGCACGATCACCCCGTACGGCGTGTACGCGCCGTTGTCGTGCCAGAAACGGACGTCGAGCGCGAGCACCCGACCGTCGTCGTCGTAGCCCACCGTGACCTCGTGGACCTGGCCGCGCTCGTGCGCGCTGGCGATGAAGTGCTCGCGCCGGTCCTCGGTCCACTTGACCTCGTGCCCGAGTGACATCGAGGCCCACGGCACGAGCAACTCCTCGGGCCACGGGTGCACGATCTTGACCCCGAAGCCGCCGCCGACGTCGGGGGCGATGACCTCGACGTACGCGTCAGCCAGGTCGAACACCGCGGCGATCACCGCACGCACGCTGGTCGACGTCTGGGTCGACGTGTGGACCCGCAGGCGTCCGTCGTCGGGATCCCAGCGCGCGTGCACCCCGCGGCCCTCCATCGGCGTGCTCGCGCTGCGCTCGATCTCCCACCGCAGGTCGAGGCGCCGCGGTGCCGCGGCCAGCGCGGCCTCGACGTTGCCCACCTCCTGCACCAGGTGCGCGGCGACGTTGTCGTCCATGTCGTCGTGGACCGTCAGGTCACCCGCCGCGGCGCGTTCGACGCCGACGACCGGTGGCAGTGGGTCGTAGGACACCGCGACCCGGTCGGCGACGTCCTCGGCGACGTAGCGGTCGGTTGCCACCACCATCACCACCGGCTCGCCGACGTGCCGGACGATCTCCCGGGCGAGGGCGTGGCCGGTCCGTGGCTCGGTCAGCGACGGGTGCGGGATGAGCAGCGGGAGGGGATCGGCGAGCCGACCCGGGAGGTCCTCGTGGGTGTAGATCGCGACGAGGCCGTCGACGTCGAGCGCCTCGGTCACGTCGATGTCGGCGATCCGGGCGTGCGCGTGGGGGCTGCGCACGAACGCGACCCCGTACGCATCATGCCCGAGGTCGTCGAGGTAGCGGCCACCGCCGCGCAGCAGCCGCGGGTCCTCCCGTCGTACGATCGCCTCGCCGAACTGCCGCGTCGTCATGCTGCACCCCCGTCGCGTGCTCCGTGCCCGCCGTCGTGGGCGTCGCCGGGGACGTCGTCGCCCGCGGGAGCGTACGGCGCCGTCGCCACGGCATCGGATGGCGGCTGCGCCTCGACGGCCACCGTGTCGTCCACCCGGGTCACGGGCGCGCCGTCACCGTCACGCAGCAGCGTCGCGGCCCGCTCGACCGCAGCGACGATGTTCTGGTATCCGGTGCAGCGGCACAGGTTGCCCGAGATCCCCTCGATGATCTCGTCGGTGTCGGGCTCCGGGTTGTCGGCGAGCAGACCGGCGACGCTCATGATGAAGCCGGGCGTGCAGAACCCGCACTGCAGCCCGTGGCACTCCTGGAACGCGCGCTGGATGGGGTGCAGCGTGTCGCCATCGTCGGGCGACAGGCCCTCCACGGTTGTGACGTCGTGTCCGTCGACCGAGACCGCGAACAGCAGGCAGCTGCGCACGGGCGCGCCGTCGAGCAGCACGGTGCAGCAGCCGCAGACACCGTGCTCGCAGCCCACGTGCGTCCCCGTCAGCCGCAGGTCGTGACGCAGGGCGTCGCTGAGCAGACGGCGCGCCGGCACCCGCAACGACCGGGTCGTG